>NZ_JBIAGB010000009.1:42211-261490 GCF_042869575.1 Streptomyces sp. NPDC006925 | reverse complement strand
AGCAGCAGCGCCGACCTGCGTAGCTTCGCGCTGCGGCCCGACTCCGGGCTAACCCCGCCCCGAAGGACGGGGCCTGCGCCCTTTACCTCCGGTCAGTCCAGGGGAACGACGGTCACTTCGTCACCGGGGGCGACCCGGGAGGTCTGCTCCGGGATGTCGATCAACGCGTTGGCGTGTGCGAGGGCGGCGATCAGGTGGGAGCCGGGGCCTCCGACCGCGCGAACCGTACCCGCCCCGTCCTGATCGGCGGACGGGGTGAGGTCGCCGCGGAGGAACTGCCGCTTCCCCTCCGGTGAGGTCAGCGCGGTGTCCCCGGCCAGCCGGGCGCGCACGGTGCGGCGCCGGACGGGCTTCTGGCCCATCAGGTGACGCAGCGCCGGGCGGACGAACAACTCGAAGGAGACATAGGCGCTCACCGGGTTGCCGGGCAGGGTGAGGATGGGCGTGCGGTCGGGCCCGATCAGACCGAACCCCTGGGGTTTGCCCGGCTGCATCGCCAGCCTGCGGAACTCCACCGTGTCGCGGGGCGGATCGTCCGCGCCGTCCTCCTCGCCGCCGCGGAAGGCGTCCACCTGGGAGAGCGCCTCCTTGACGACGTCGTAGGCGCCGACGCTCACCCCGCCGCTGGTGACGACGAGGTCGGCCCGGATGAGCTGGTCCTCGATGGTGGCGCGCAGCGTCTCGGCGTCGTCGGCCACCGCACCGACCCGGTAGGGGATGGCTCCGGCCGCGCGTGCGGCGGCGGTCAGCACGAAGCTGTTGGCGTCGTGGATCTGCCCGGGACCCAGCGGTTCTCCCGGCGCGACGAGTTCGCTGCCGGTGGAGAGGACGACCACCCGGGGGCGCGGGCGCACCACCACCGAGCCGCGCCCGACGGCCGCCAGCAGACCCACCTGCGCGGGCCCGAGGACGGTGCCGGCCCTGAGTGCGACAGTGCCCGCCTCGACGTCGCTGCCCTTGGCCCGTACATGCTGACGAGCGGCGACCGGACGGTGCACGCGCACCTGGCCCGAGGCGCCCTCCGGCGCGGCGCTGTGCGCGGCCATGGCGTCCGCGGGGCCGCCGCCTGTGCCGCCGTCGGTCCACTCGACCGGGACGACGGCCTCCGCGCCGGGCGGCAGCGGCGCACCGGTCATGATGCGGGCCGCCTCACCGGAGACGACGACGGGCAGTCCGGAGCTCCCGGCGGCGATGTCGCCGACCACACTGAGCACCGCGGGGAACTCCTCGCTGGCGCCCCGCACATCGGCGGTCCGCACGGCGTAGCCGTCCATGGAGCTGTTGTCGAACGGCGGGAGCGCGGCGGGGACGACGACGTCGTCGACCAGGACGCAGCCCTGCGCGTCGAGCAGGTTCAACTCGATGGGGTCCAGCGGGCGGACGCTGCGGAGGATGTCCTCCAGGTGCTCCTCGACCGACCAGGTCTTGCTCACGACTTACATCTCCTCGGTGACGTAACCACGCAGCCACTCCCGGAACTCCGGGCCCAGGTCCTCACGTTCGCACGCAAGCCTGACAATGGCACGCAGGTAGTCCGCCCTGTCCCCGGTGTCGTAGCGGCGCCCGTCGAAGACGACGCCGTGCACCGGGCCGCCCACGGACTCGTCGCTGGAGAGCGTCTGCAGCGCGTCGGTGAGCTGGATCTCGCCGCCTCTGCCGGGCTCGGTCTTGCCGAGCACCTCGAAGACGGCCGGGTCCAGCACATAGCGGCCGATGATGGCCAGGTTGCTGGGCGCCTCCTGCACCGCGGGCTTCTCCACCAGGTCCGAGACCCGCACCACGTCGCGGTCGGAGGTGGCGGCGGCCGCCGCCGCGCCGTACAGGTGGATGCTGCCGGGATCGACCTCCATGAGTGCCACGACGCTGCCGCCGTGCTCCTCCTGCACCTCGATCATCCGCGCGAGCAGGGGGTCGCGCGGGTCGATCAGGTCGTCGCCGAGGAGGACGGCGAAGGGCTGGTCCCCCACGTGCGGCGCTGCGCACAGGATGGCGTGCCCCAGTCCGCGCGGGTCGCCCTGGCGGACGTAGTGCATGGTGGCCAGGTCGCTGGACTCCTGCACCCGGGCGAGTTTCCCGTCGTCGCCCTTGTCCCGCAGGACCTGCTCCAGTTCGTAATTGCGGTCGAAGTGGTCCTCGAGGGGACGCTTGTTGCGTCCGGTGACCATGAGCACGTCCGAGAGACCGGCCGTGACGGCCTCCTCTACCACATACTGGATCGCGGGCTTGTCGACGACCGGGAGCATCTCCTTGGGTGTGGCCTTTGTCGCAGGCAGGAAGCGCGTGCCCAGGCCGGCGGCGGGGATGACTGCCTTGGTGATCCGGGAGCGGGGAGTAGTCATGTCCCGCACCATAACCGGTCACTTGATGGGAAAGATAAGCGTCCACGGCGTTTATCGCGTTTGTTGGGTTTGTTGCGTTTCACGCGCGGAAGGGAAAGGACGCTCCATGGGCGAGCCGGAGACCGTCGGCGACGGTAGTAAGCACGCGTTGCGCCGCGCTGTCCTGCGGGTGAGGAGAACCTTGACCCCCGGTGACCTGGATGCGGCCGCTCATGCGCTGGCCCGGCACGTACTGGAGCTGCCCGGCCTCTCCACTGCCGCGACCGTCGCCGCGTACGCGTCCGTGGGCAGCGAGCCGGGCACCGGTCCGCTGCTGGAGGCCCTGCACGAACGCGGTGTGCGCGTACTGCTGCCGGTGCTGTGCGAGGACAACGACCTCGAGTGGGCGGTCCACGAGGGACCCGGGACGCTCGTTCCGGCCGGGCATGGACTGCGGGAGCCGTCCGGCCCGCGGCTCGGCCCCGAAGCGGTCGCACAGGCCGACGCGGTCCTGCTGCCGGGGCTGGCCGTGGACCGGGGCGGACTGCGGCTGGGACGGGGCGCGGGCTGCTACGACAGGGTGCTCGCCCGGCTGGCGGCCCGCGGCGCGCAGCCGGTGTGTGCGGTACTGCTGTACGACGGAGAGCTGGTCGACCGTATCGACGGTGAGGAGCACGACCGGCGGGTGGCGACAGCCGTGACCCCGAGCGGCGTGCACCACTTCGAGGCCGCGGAAGGCTGACCGGGTCACGCCGCGGTCAGCGACCGGCCCAGGGAATGGGCTGGCCGGACAGATCGAGGGGAAGCCGCACCCCCAGGGACCACGGCGCAGCGACGGCCCTTCGGACCGGACCTGCCGCGCCGACCGCACGACGGTGGCCCGGCACGCGCGGCGCGTGCCGGGCCACCGTCGTGCGCACGTCAGGGCGTGAGCGCCATCTGGTCCTCGGTCGCCTTGTCGACCGCCTTCTCGTTGTAGGGCCACTTGAGGAACTCGCCCTTGGCCCACTTGTCGGTCTGGTCGGTGTAGTGCGCGTTGTAGGCGTGCCCGGAGGCGCCGGTGAGGTTGATCCACCGCGAGTTGTCCAGGTCGCCCATGTCGACGACCATCCGCATCGACGGCACCCAGATCACGTCGTACCCGCCGGCCGCATTCCATCCGGTGGCGTTGACGGCTGCCTCACCGCCGCCCAGGTCCCAGGGGCCGCGGTTGAGGAGCCACTGCATGAATCCGGGGCCGCTGGTGCCGATCGTCTGGTTCTTGAGCATCAGCCGGTGCAGCCTGCCCCAGCTCCAGGTGTCGATGTCCTTGCCGAGCTTGGAGGTGAGCTCCCAGCGCGCGTCCTTCATGGCGTGCGCCAGCAGATCGTCGCGGTTCTTGTCGCCCTTGCGCACCGAGGTGTCGCGGGTCTTCCACCACTCGCTGTCCGGCTGCTTGAGCAGCTTGCGCACGACCTCGAACCAGCGGTCCCCGCCGTCGGGCTGCGCGGAGTCCGCAGAGCGCTGCCCGCACTCGCGCACCAGCCGCTGGTTGCCGTTCAGGTCGTCGACCGGACCGGAGTCGTCGGAGGGCGCGACGTACAGGCAGTCGCCCTTGACGCGCAGCGCCTTGGGGAGCTTGTCGCCGAAGGCCAGCTTGAGGAGGTTGCGCCAGACGGCGTTGAAGTAGGCCGCAGGCGCCGAGTCGGAGTCCTGGGTGTAATCCCAGCCCTCCAGCAGCTTCTGCGCATTCCGTACGTACTTGTCCCGGACCTCGATCTTCAGCAGGTAGGGCACCAGCAGCTTGGCGATCTCGCTGCTGTTGTCCATCTGCATCGTCTCCATGTCGTCCATGGAGATCTTCCCGCCGTCCTTGATCTTCGACTGGATGAGGTCGTCGATCCGCTGGCTGCGCGCCCCGTAGCCCCAGTCGTCGGTGAGCAGGTAGGGGTACTTCTCGCGGTCCACGACGGCCTGGTTGGCGGTCACGATGTAGCCGCGCTCGGGGTTGTACTCCCACGGCAGGGCGCGCTGGGGAATGTATCCCTTCCAGCGGTAGCGGGGGTCCCAGCCGGGCGCGGGGTAGCGTCCGTCGCCCTTGCCGCGCACCGGGATGCTGCCGGGGGCCTGGTACCCGATGTTGCCCTTGGTGTCGGCGTAGATGAGGTTCTGCGAGGGGACGGCGAACTCGCGGGCTGCCGCGCGGAAGTCGGAGAAGTCGGCCGCTCGGTTGAGCTTGAAGACCGCGTCCATGGTCTTGGAGGGCTCCAGCGCGGTCCACCGGAGGGAGATCGCGTAGCCGTCGCCGCGGTCGGGCGCCGCGTTGCCGACGGGGGACGTGTCGCCGACCTTGCGCAGCTCCTTGTTGCGGTCCGAGACGATCGGGCCGTTGTTCGTCTCGCGCACGGTGATGGTCCGGTCCTTGCCGCCGGCGACCTTGATGGTCTCCTCGCGGGTGCGGTACGGGACCTCCTTGCCGTCGTAGAGGTACTTCCCGTCACGGACCTTCTCCAGGTAGAGGTCGGTCACGTCGGCGCCGAGGTTGGTCATGCCCCAGGAGATGTGCTGGTTGTGGCCGATGACGACACCGGGCATGCCGGAGAAGGTGAAGCCGGAGACGTCGTAGGGGCAGGACTTGTCCACAGAGCGGCAGTGCAGGCCCATCTGGTACCAGACGGAGGGCAGTTGCGGCGCCAGGTGCGGGTCGTTGGCCAGCAGCGGCTTGCCGGTGGTCGTGTACTTGCCGGACACCACCCAGGAGTTGGACCCGATGCCGCTGCCGTTCGGCCCGAGCAGCCCGGGGATCTCGTCCAGCTTGTCGGCCACCGCACCCATCTGCGTAGTGGCGCCCTCAGCCGCCTCACCGGCCCCCTGGGCGCCGCCGGAGCCCCCGGAGGCCCCGGGAGTCCCCGTGCCGCCGCCGGCGCCCGCAGCGGGCTGCTCAGTGCCTCCGGTGCCCGCTCCGGAGCCGGTACCCGTGCCGTCGCCGCTGCCCGAACCGGTCTCGCCGCCCTCGGACTTCGGGTCGAACTTCTTGGTGGCGGGGTCGACCGACCCCTGGCCCACGATCGGCTTGTTCCGGTCGACGGGGTACTCCGGGTACAGGTCCTCGATCTGGTCCTTGTCCAGGCGGCTGGTCATCAGCGCCCGGTCGACCTCGTCCGACATGTTGCCCCGCAGGTCCCAGGCCATCGCCTTGAGCCAGGCGACCGAGTCGACCGGGCTCCAGTCGGCGGGCTGGTAATCCTCGCCCGCCAGGTCCAGCGCCGCGTACTCCACGGAGAGCGCAGCGCCCTTGTGGTCCTTGAGGTAGGCGTTGACCCCGGCGGAGTACGCCTTGAGGTAGTCCCTGGTCTCCTCGGGGAGTTGCTTGTACTCCTTCTCCGCCACCCGGCGCCAGCCCAGGGTGCGCAGGAAGGCGTCCGTCTCCACCTGTCCGTCGCCGAACATCTCCGAGAGTCGCCCGGAGGTCATGTGGCGGCGTACGTCCATCTCCCAGAAGCGGTCCTGCGCCTGCACGTAGCCCTGCGCCAGGAAGAGGTCCTTCGCGTTGTCCGCGTAGATCTGCGGGATGCCGCTGCCGTCCCGCTTGACGCTCACCGGTGCGGCCAGGCCCTTGAGTTTGAGGGAACCGGTGGTCTGCGGGAAGGAGTCGCGGACGGTGCTGATGCCCCAGTAGGTGCCGCCGCCGACGCCGGCCACCAGCAGCAGCACGACGACGATCACGATGAGGCGGGCGCGTCGCGAGGTCTTCTTGGCGGGCATCGCTGTCCTTAGCGGGGCAGGGTGGACCGTTACGGGGGACCGGACGGGCCCGGTCCGTACGGAGCAACCATAGGCCGACCGTCGGCGCGCCCGGACAGCGAGTCACCCTCAGCCGATTCTCACCGGGGCATATTCAAGTAATGGTAAATTGTTAGCTACCCAAACGAACTAGCCGCTGCCGGACAACGGTCCGGAAGCAGCGGCCCCGCCATGGTCGAGGCGTTAAGAACACGTCAGGAAAACGTCAGGAGGCCGTCAGAACCATCACGCGCACCCGCTCGCCCGCTCAAGGAACCCCGCCCCGGCGCCGATTCCCCGCGCCCGGAGCACCCGACTCGTGCACTCAAGGAGAGAGCCCCGGCCAGAGAGGACCCGTGCCCTGACCGTCCACAGCCTCAACCAGCTCCTGCTCTTCAGCGCCCTCGTCCTGCTCATCGCCGTCGTGGCGGTCCGGCTCTCCTCCCGCAGCGGGCTGCCCAGCCTGCTGGTCTACCTCGGCATAGGCATCGCCATAGGGCAGGACGGCATCGGCTTCGGCTTCTCCGACGTCGCGCTGACCCAAACCCTGGGATACGCCGCCCTCGTGGTGATCCTCGCCGAGGGCGGGCTCGGTACGAAGTGGCGCGACATCCGTCCCGCCGTGCCCGCAGCCGCCGTGCTCTCGACGTTCGGCGTGGCCGTCAGCGTGACCGTCACCGCCCTGGCCGCGCACTACCTGGTCGGACTCGACTGGCAGGCGTCTCTCCTGATGGGCGCCGTCGTCTCCTCCACAGACGCCGCCGCGGTCTTCTCCGTACTGCGCAGAGTGCCGTTGCCCAAGCGGCTCACCGGCATCCTGGAAGCCGAGTCCGGATTCAACGACGCCCCCGTCGTGCTGCTGGTCGTCACCTTCTCCTCGCTCGGTTCCGGGCACCACACCTGGTACTTCCTGCTGGGGCAGATCTTTCTGGAGCTCGCCATCGGGCTGGTGGTGGGGCTGGTCGTCGGCAAGCTCGGCGAACTCGGCATGCGCCACGTGGCCCTGCCGGCCTCCGGCCTCTACCCCATCGCCGTGCTGGCCCTGTGCTTCCTGGCGTACGCGGGTGGAGCCATGGCCCACGGATCCGGCTTCCTGGCCGTCTACGTGGCCGCGCTGATCCTGGGCAACGGCAAACTGCCGCACCGGCCTGCCGTGCGGGGTTTCGCCGACGGGGTGGCCTGGATGGCGCAGATCGGCCTCTTCGTCCTGCTCGGGCTGCTGGTGACCCCGCACCAGCTGTGGAAGGACTTCTGGCCCGCCGTGCTGATCGGGCTGGCCCTGACCCTGGTCGCCCGGCCGCTGTCCGTCTTCCTGTGCCTGGACCGCTTCCGCCTGCCCTGGCAGGACAAGGCGCTGCTCACCTGGGCGGGGCTGCGAGGGGCCGTGCCCATCGTGCTGGCGACCATCCCGATGGTCGCCGAGGTCAGGGGCAGCCAGCGGATCTTCAACATCGTCTTCGTGCTGGTGGTCGTCTTCACCGTTCTCCAGGGGCCCACCCTGCCCTGGCTGGCGCGGAAGCTGCGGCTGAACGAGCGGGACGAGGCCGCCGACCTCGACATCGAGTCCGCACCCCTGGAGCGGCTGCGCGGGCATCTGCTGTCCGTGGCCATCCCGCCGTCCTCCCGGATGCACGGCGTCGAGGTCACCGAGCTGCGGCTGCCCCCGGGCGCTGCCGTCACCCTGGTGGTGCGGGACGGCGAGAGCTTCGTCCCCCTGCCCTCCACGGTGCTGCAGCACGGCGACGAGCTCCTGGTCGTCACGACCGACCGGGTCCGGGACGCGGCCGAACGGCGGCTGCTCTCGGTCAGCCGCGGCGGCAAGCTCGCCGGCTGGCTGGGCTCCGGCGGGAGCACAGCAGTGCGCCGGTGACGGCCCGGCCGTCCCCCGGGGCCCGAGCCGCTCGCTGCGGGCCGGGCTCGGGGGAGGTGCGGCGGTGTGGGCGCGCCACCGCGGGCTCGGGCTGCCTGCGGGGCCGCGCTGGCCTGTCGTCGCGGCCCCGCAGGCGGGTGCGGGTCTGTCGTCTCCGTACGCGCGGCTGTGTGCGGCGTCCGCCACGTGGGCGGGGGTGGCCTCAGTCATGTGGTCGTGCGCGGGTGCGGACCGTGCCGGATGACGCGGGCGGGGTGCCTCGCGGGCTGGTCGAGAGCGGCCGCGGGCTGTGCCGCCTGTTACGGAATACCGCCGCCGACCGCTATCCTCAGGACGGTAAAGATTCACCCCGACTCTGCCTGATGCAGAGCTGGCGCGACCGCTCGGCGGCCACGGTCCGGAAGCCACCCTTGCACCGGACCGGGTATCTACCCCGGTCCTGCGCGAGAGGACAGCTCTCGGCGCGTCACCCTGAGCGCGCTACCAGGCGGCAGAAAGGCCCGGCCGTGGAATCCCCGGCCACCGAGACCGACACCGCACGGACCGACGAGAACACCGGGAACCGGCGCTCCGAGCGCTCCTCCGGGCGACCCGGATACGGGCAACTGCTGCGGACCGAGGGAGCCTGGTCCTTTCTGCTGCCGGGCTTCCTGGCCCGCCAGCCCTACGCGATGCTGACCATCAGCATCATCCTCCTCGTCCAGCACACCACCGGATCCTTCGGCCGGGCGGGCGCGGTGTCGGCGACCGCCGGCATCGCCATGGCCCTCCTGGCGCCGCAGAGCGGCAGGCTGGCCGACAGGTTCGGACAGGGCGCCGTCCTGGTCCCGCAGGCGTTCCTGCACGTCCTCACCGTCGGGGCGATGATCGCCGCCGCCCTCCTGGACGCGCCCCTGTGGGCACTGTTCGTGGCGGCCGTGCCAGCGGGTGCGACGGCACCGCAGATCAGCCCGATGGTGCGCGCCCGCTGGGCGGCGCGGCTGCAGGGCTCCCCGCTGATGACGACAGCCGCCGCCTTCGAGTCGGTGACGGACGAGTTCACCTTCGTGGTCGGCCCGGTCCTGGCCACGGCGCTGTGCACCGGCGTGCATCCGGCCGCCGGGCTCGCAGCCGAGGCGGCCATCTCGCTGGTGGGCGGACTGGTCTTCGCCGCGCAGCGCCGTACGCAGCCGGTTCCGTCGGCCGCCGGGCGCCCGGCCGGGCGGGGTGCGGACACCGCGCACGGACACGGCGCGGACGGCCGGCCGTCCGCACTGGCGGCGCCGGGGGCTCGGGTGCTCGTCGCGGCGCTGCTGGGCATCGGCACGGTCTTCGGCGGTATGCAGGTCTCGCTCACCGCGTTCACCGAGGCGATCGGCCGGCCGGGCGCCAACGGTCTGATGTACGGCGTCTTCGCCGCGGGCAACATGCTGGCCGCCGTCGCGGTGGGCGCCGTCCGGTGGAAGCGCGGGCCGCAGACCCGGCTGCTGACCGCCTACCCGGCGCTGGTGGCGGCCGCGGCGCTGGTGGCGCTGGCCGCGCAGCTCGCCCCCTGGGCGGTCGCGCTGGGCGCGCTGGGCACGCTGACCGGACTGTGTGTGGCGCCCTGCATGATCACCTGCTTCACCCTGATCGAGTCGCTCGTCCCGGCGGGTGCCCGCACCGAGGCGTTCACCTGGCTGACCGGGGCGGTCGCGCTGGGCCAGGCGACCGGCTCGACAGTGGCGGGCCAGCTCGCGGACCAAGCGGGGGCCGGAGCCGGGTTCCTCACCCCGCTGGTCGGCACCGGGCTCGCGCTGCTGGTGCTGCTGGCCTTCCGCAAGGCGCTGCACCCCGCCCACGGCGGACTGGTCGCGGCACGTGGGCTGGGTCACCGAACGACAGTCGCGGTGGACTGACGCGCGGGAATGCTGCACTATGGAGCGTTGTTAGCACTCAACAAGTGAGAGTGCCAGGAGGAAGAACGTGCCGACCTATCAGTACCAGTGCACCGAGTGCGGCGAGGGCCTCGAGGTGGTGCAGAAGTTCACGGACGACTCGCTGACCGAGTGCCCCGGCTGCCAGGGCCATCTCAAGAAGGTCTACTCGGCGGTCGGCATCGTCTTCAAGGGCTCCGGCTTCTACCGCAACGACAGCCGCAAGTCCTCGTCGAGCAGCAGCCCGGCCGCCAACAGCTCCTCCTCGGACTCGACCGCGAAGAGCGGCGAGACCAAGGGTTCGTCCTCTTCCTCGGACTCCTCGTCGTCCGGCTCCTCCTCGTCCTCCTCGGAGACGAAGTCCTCCGGGAAGAGCGAGAGCAAGAGCGGCAGCAAGGCGTCCACTTCGGCCTGAGCCGCCGCTTCGGGCCGGCCGCCCCCGCGGCCAGGCCCGCGGACTCGCCGTCCACCCCCGGGGCCCGCGCCGGACGGCACGGGCCTCTCGTGGTTTGCACCCCGCCGACGGGCCCGGCCGGGCCCGCTGTCCGTGGGTCCGGCCCCCTGCCCCGCATCCGGCGTGCGCCCTTAGGGTGACCGCATGAGCGAACAGGCAGAGATCGGCATCATCGGCGGTTCCGGCTTCTATTCCTTCCTCGACGAGGTGACCGAGGTCACCGTCGAGACGCCCTACGGGCCGCCGAGCGATTCACTCTTCCTGGGAGAGACCGGCGGCCGCCGGGTGGCCTTCCTCCCGCGCCACGGCCGCGGCCACCATCTGCCCCCGAACCGGATCAACTACCGCGCCAACCTGTGGGCGCTGCGCTCGGTGGGCGTACGCCAGATCATCGCGCCGTGCGCGGTGGGCGGCCTGCAGCCGGAGTTCGGCCCCGGCACCCTCGTGGTCCCGGACCAACTGGTGGACCGCACCAAGTCCCGGCAGCAGACCTTCTTCGACGGTCAGGAACTCCCCGACGGAAGCGTTCCCCGGGTCGTCCACGTCGCCTTCGCGGACCCCTACTGCGAGGCGGGCCGCCAGGCCGGGTTGCGGGCGGCCCGCGTTCGCGGCTGGCAGGCGGTGGACGGGGGCACGCTGTGCGTGGTCGAGGGTCCGCGCTTCTCCACCCGCGCCGAGTCCCGCTGGCATGCGGCCCAGGGCTGGTCGGTCGTGGGCATGACCGGGCACCCCGAGGCGATCCTGGCCCGCGAGCTGGAGCTGTGCTACTCCTCGCTGGCCCTGGTCACGGACCTGGACGCGGGTGCGGAGGCCGGGGACGGCGTCTCGCACGAGGAGGTGCTGCAGGTCTTCGCCGAGAACATCGGCCGGCTGCGCGAGGTGCTCTTCGAGGCGGTGAGCGAACTGCCCGCCGCCGACGAACGCAAGTGCGAGTGCGGCTCGGCGTTGGGCGGGATGGAGCCCGGCATCACGCTCCCCTGACCGCTTCCGTCCCCCTCCTGGGGGACGTAGTTATCCACAACTGCTCGGTCATCCACAGGTTTTCGGGCCCGTCAGCGGGATTCCGGCCCAGCGTCCAGGGTGGTCACCGAAGGCCGTGAACAGGCGGCTCTTCTCCCTGTGCTGGCTGGTGGTGAGCGTCGTGCCCGGATCCCGGAAGCCCTTCCCGGAGGATCTTCCTCTCCGTACGTGTCTGCGCGCTCCCGTGCCCGACTTCCCACCCGTCCGGGCCGGACGCGGCGCTCGCCTGCCGCGCCCCGGCAGGCCGGTGCGGCGCCGGTTCCTCCCGGCCGCGCTGGCCGTCGGCGCGGCGGCTCTCGCCCTCACCGCGACGGGCAGCAGTCCGCCACCGCAGGACGGGAGCCGTTCCGCGGGCTCCGGCCCGGCAGCGGAACGGCGGAGCACCGAGAGGGCGGCCGCAACCGAGAAGGCGCCGGAAGCGCCCGTCTCGGCCCCCGTCCGGATCGCCGACGCGGCAACAGTCCGGCTGCTGAGCCCCGGTGACCGGATCGATGTGCTCGCGAGCACCTCCAAGAGCGCTTCCGCCCGCGTCGTGGCCACACATGTCCGAGTGGCTCAGGTGCCCGACTACCGGGACACTGTCTCGGGCGACGGAGCCGAGGGGGCGCTGATCGTCGTCGTCGTTCCCCGGCGGACAGCGGCGGCGCTCGCGGGCGCCGCGGCGACATCCCGCTTGGCGGTGACGCTGTGCTGAGCCGTCCGCCGTCCCCACTGCTTCGGAGGCGGCTGGTCCGGTCGTGCATGAACCCATGCGCGCGAGGGCAGGCGAGCAGCCGGTCCCGTCCGCGGGCGCTGACGGTTCCGCGCGTCCTCGGTCTCCCGCTCGCAGTCAGCATCGTCATCTGGTTCTGGAAGAGGAAGTCCGTTGAGCAACGACGCACCCGCACCCGAGAAGAAGGGCGTACTGACCGGCTTCAGGGAGTTCCTGATGCGCGGCAACGTGGTCGAACTGGCCGTCGCCGTGGTCATCGGAGCAGCCTTCAGCAAGATCGTCGAAGCCGTCGTCAACGGCTTCATCAACCCTCTGGTCGGCGCCATCGGGACCAAGGACCTGGACAAGTACCGCTCCTGCCTGAAGGGCCCCTGCGAGGTCAGCCCGACGGGCGAGGTGACCGCGGGCATCCCGCTCCACTGGGGCCCGGTGCTCAGCGCAACGCTGACCTTCCTGATCACGGCGGCGGTCGTCTACTTCCTCATGATCCTGCCGATGAACAGGTTCAACGAGCGCCGGGCGGCCAAGGCCGCCCCGGCGGAGACCGCTCCGGCGGAGACGGCCGGGACCGAGGTCGAGCTGCTCACCGAAATCCGCGACGCCCTGCTCGCCCGGCGCGGGGGCGGGAGCGACTCGGCGGAGAGCCCTGCGTCCGCCGGTACGGCCACCGCTGCGGACAGCCCGGTGGGACCGCAGCGCGACGGGGGCGCCGCCACCCGGAAGTAGCGCCGGAGACCGCGAAGGCAGCGCCGCGGGGCCGTATGGCCGGCGGCAACCCCCGTCGTCCACGGAATGGCCACTGTCCGGGACACGACTGCTGCGCGGAGGGCCACAGCTCGCCGACGGTCCACCGCCCCCGGACGCGCGGCCACCGCCCGGCTGGCGACCACCGTCCGGTGGGCGGCGACTTCCCGGCGGCAGGGCACGGCGCCCTGCGCACAGCGGCGACCCGGCCGCGCTCCTGGGGCGTGGCGGAGCGGGCTCAGAGGTGGTGGGGCGGCTTCTCGTCCAGGAAGCGCGCGAGGTCGCCGCTGGTTCCCGCGGATCCGCCGCCCGCGCCCTCGCCCCAGCCCCGGTCGGTGTCGTCGGCTGAGGGGCGGGTCAGCGGGTCGTCGAAGACCAGCGGGGCCGCCGCTTCACGCGGGGTGCCGGGCCGGTCGGAGGAATGCGGGTCGACGCTCATGGCTCAAGCGTACGGCCGCCGCACGTGGCTGCTGGTATTGATGCCCCATGGAGACTCACGGCGGCCAGGAGCCGCGCCCCGCGCAGGAGCAGCCGACCCGCACCCGGGACGCGCTGACCGACGTCCCCGGCTTGCGCGTGGGCCACGCCCAGCGCGACGGGGACGGCTGGCTCACCGGGACGACCGTGGTGCTGGCTCCGCACGACGGCGCCGTCGCGGGAGTCGACTGCCGCGGCGGGGCCCCGGGGACGCGCGAGACGGACGCGCTGGACCCGCGGAACCTGGTGGAGCGCATCCACGCCGTCGTCCTCAGCGGCGGCAGCGCGTTCGGCCTGGACGCCGCCACGGGCGTGATGAGCTGGCTGGAGGAGCAGGGCCGGGGTGTGCGAGTGGGAGACGACCCTTCGCAGGTGGTGCCGGTGGTCCCGGCGGCGGTCATCTTCGACTTGGGGCGCGGGGGTCGCTGGTCCGCCCGGCCGGATGCGGAGCTGGGCCGCGAGGCGGTGGAAGCGGCCGCGGCGACACCGCGGGGCGCACCGGTGGCGGAGGGCAGTGTCGGTGCCGGGACGGGGGCCGTCGTCGGCGGCCTCAAGGGCGGCACCGGCACGGCGAGCACCCGGCTGGCCTCCGGGGCGGTGGTCGGCGCTCTGGTGGTGCTGAACGCGGCGGGGTCGGCGACGGACCCGGCCACGGGCGTGCTCTACGGCGAGCTGGCCGACGGTCTGCCGCACATCCCGTCCGAGGACGAGCATGCCGAGGCCGAGATACTGCGCTCCGAGGCGAAGGAGGAGACCGACCGACGCGTCGCGGGGACACTACGCCCCGCGCTGAACACCACGCTCGTGGTGCTGGGGACGGACACGGCGCTCACCCGCGCGCAGGCGCAGCGGCTGGCCGGAAGTGCCCACGACGGTCTGGCCAGGGCGGTGCGCCCGGTACACCTCATGCACGACGGCGACACGGTCTTCGCCCTGGCCACGGGGGCACGCGAGCTGGCGACGGGCGAGTTCAACGAGGTGCTGGCGGCGGGCGCCGACGTGGTGGTCCGGGCCGTGGTCAAGGCGGTGCGGGCCGCGGGAGGGGTGGATGGGCCGGGCGGTGTCTTTCCGTCCTACAGCGATCTCTACGGTCCCGCGCTCTCCGGAGCGGACGAGGCCGGTTCCTCCGCGGAGCACGAGGAGCGCGACGCCGGACACTGACGGGGCTCCCGCGGCCCCGGCCCGCCGGGACGCGACGCCGATGCCGATGCCGGCCGGCGGTACCGGCCGGTCCGACCCGCCGGGCGGCGGGCCGGGAACCGGTTCCGCGACGGTACGGGCCGGACCGGCCGTCCAACGAGGCGGACGGGCCGCCGGGCGGGCTCCGCTCAGACGCCTGCCGTTGCCCGCGGCTCCGCGCTCTCCTGCGCCGGGCTGCTCCCTACCTCGGTGGGCTGCTTGCGGGCGCCCTTGAGGAGGAGCGTCGCCCCGGCCGTGACCAGGGTTCCGGCCGCGATGGCGACGAGGTAGAGCAGCGGGGAGCCGATCAGCGGCACGACGAAGATGCCGCCGTGCGGCGCCCGCAGCGTGCTCCCGAAGCCCATGGAGAGCGCCCCGGTGACAGCTCCGCCCGCCATGGAGGCGGGGATCACCCGCAGCGGGTCGGCGGCGGCGAACGGGATCGCCCCCTCGCTGATGAAGGAGGCACCGAGCACCCAGGCGGCCTTGCCGTTCTCCCGCTCGGTCCTGGTGAACAGGCTGCCGCGGACGGTCGTGGCGAGGGCCATGCCCAGAGGCGGCACCATTCCGGCCGCCATGGCGGCGGCCATCACCATCAGGCTGCCGTTGCCGGGGTCGGCGCTGGCGATACCGCCGGTGGCGAAGGTGTAGGCGACCTTGTTCACGGGCCCGCCCAGGTCGAAGCACATCATCAGGCCGATGAGCAGCCCGAGCAGGACGGCGTTGGTGCCGGTCAGGCCGCCGAGCCAGTCGGTCATGGCCTGCTGTGCGGTGGCGATGGGCTTGCCGACCACCACGAACATGAGGGCGCCGACGATCGCCGACGAGAGCAGTGGGATGACGACGACCGGCATGATGCCGCGCAGCACGGCCGGAACGCCGACTCGCTGGACGGCCATCACGAGGGCGCCCGCGAGCAGCCCCGCCACCAGGCCGCCCAGGAAGCCCGCCTCGATCTGGACCGCGACGGCACCGCCCACGAAGCCGGGCACGAGGCCGGGCCGGTCGGCCATGCCGTAGGCGATGTACCCGGCAAGAACGGGGACGAGGAACCCGAAGGCGAGCCCGCCGATCTGGTTGAGCAGGGCGGCCCAGCTGTGGACCTCGGTCCACACGAAGTGGTCGGCGACGGACTTGGCCCCGGCGATCTCGTAGCCGCCGAGCGCGAAGGAGAGGGCGATCAGCAGCCCTCCGGCGGCGACGAACGGGACCATGTAGCTGACGCCGGTCATCAGCCAGGTCCGCAGCCGGGTACCGAATCCGTCGCCCTGTGCGGCCCCTGCGTCCATGGGCGCGGAGGCGGTGGGCCGGGGTGCGTGCTCACCCCGTTCGGCCTTGTCGCGGGCCTCTTGGAGCAGTTCGGCGGGGCGGTTGATGGCGGCCTTGACCCCGACGTCGACGGTGGGCTTGCCCGCGAAGCGTTCCCGCTCCCGTACTTCGACATCGTGCGCGAAGATCACGGCGTCCGCGGCGGCGATCACCCCCGGGTCGACCCGCTGGAATCCGGCCGATCCCTGCGTCTCGACGGTGAGCACGGTGCCGGCCGCGTCCTCCTCCGCCGCCCGCTCCAGCGACTCGGCGGCCATGTAGGTGTGGGCGATGCCGGTGGGGCAGGAGGTGACGGCGACGATCCGGAAGGGCCCGGACGACGCGGCGCCGGATCCGCTGGTCCCGGTCGTTCCGGTCGTCCCGGGCTCCGGCGAGTGCTCCGGCGGCTCGGGGCGCTCCGACTCCGGGCCCATGGGCTCGGTGCCCTGCGGCTCCACCTGCTGCGGCGCCTGTCCGAGCGGCGCCGCCGCGCGATCGGCCTCCGACGGCTCCTGGAGCTGCTCGTCCGCCGCGGGCGTGTCCGGTGCGGAGTCGCCGCGTATCAGCGCCGACGCCTGCTCCGGGTCCGCGACGGAGCGGAGGGCGGCGGTGAACTCCGGGTCGGCCAGCCGACGGGCGAGCGAGGACAGGATGGTCAGATGCTCGCTGTCCGCCCCGTCGGGCGCCGCGATCAGGAAGACGAGGTCGGCAGGGCCGTCCGGAGCGCCGAAGTCGATCGGCTCCTGTGGACGGCCGAAGGCGAGCGTGGGCTCGCTGACGTGGGTGCTGCGGCAGTGGGGGATGCCGATGCCCCCGTCCAGACCCGTCGGCATCTGCGCCTCGCGGGCCTCGACATCGGCGAGGAACCCGTCGAGATCGGTGACGCGGCCCAGCGACACCATCCGCTCCGCGAGCGAGCGGGCGGCATCGGACTTGGTTGCGGCGGTCAGGTCGAGATCGACGAGTTCCGCGGTGATCAACTGGCTCATCGGACGGCTCCGTTGACGTCGGGGAGAAGGGGAAGGTCCAAGGGGACGTCGGTGGTCACGGTGACCGCTTCCGGACGGACGTCGTCCGGTCCGGGCATCTGGCTGCCGGGGAGTTGTACGGCGGCAGCGCCGTGCGCCACGGCCGAGACCAGCGCACGGGCCCGTGCGCCGCCGGCTGTCAGGAAGCCCGCCAGCGAGGCGTCGCCCGCGCCCACATCGCTGCGGACGGTGGTAACGGGAGCGGTCCCGAAGTAGGTCCCCGTGTTGTCCACGAGGAGTTGTCCCGTGGCACCGAGGCTGGCCAGGACCGCTCCCGCGCCCGCCGCCCGCACCTCGTCGGCTGCCTTGACGGCGTCCCCGACGGTGGTGAGGGTGCGGCCGACGACCTCGGCGAGTTCCTCGGTATTGGGCTTGACCACGTCGGGGCGGGCGGAGAGGGCCGCCGCCAGCGCGGGTCCTGAGGTGTCGAGCGCGACCTGGACACCGTTCTCACGGGCCCGGCTGACGACGGCCGCGTACCACTCGTGGGAGAGACCGCGGGGAAGGCTGCCGCTGCACACCAGCCAGCGGGCGCGGCTGCGGGCGGCCTCGGCCGCCAACGTGTCCAGGAGTGCCCGGGACTCGGCGGCACCGATGTCGGGCCCGGCGGCGTTGACCTTGGTCAGTGTGCCGTCCGGTTCGGCCAGGGCGACGTTGACCCGGGTGGAGCCGTCCACCGGCACGCCGGCCACGGCGACGCCGAGTCCGCCGAGGAGCTGGGCGAGGAGGGCGCCCTCGGGACCGCCGAGGGGCAGTACGGCGAGGGTGGGGTGTCCTGCCGCGGCCACCGCTCGGGAGACGTTGACGCCCTTGCCGCCCGGATCGACCCGGTCGGACCCGGCACGCAGCACCGCGCCGCGGCCGAGCCCGGGAATCTCGTAGGTGCGGTCCAGGCTGGGGTTGGGAGTGATGGTGAGGACTGTCATGGGGGTCCAGAGGTTGTTGCGGCGTGCCGGTGCGGAAGGGAGGGCTCAGACCCGTTGGACCCGGGCACCCTGGTCTTCGATGGCCCGTGTCTCGTCGGGGCTCAGGCCGGTGTCGGTGATGAGGAGGTCGACCTGGGAGAGGTCGCCGAAGCGGGCGAAGTACTCCTCCCCCGCTTTGGTGGAGTCGGCCAGGAGCACCACGTGCCGGGCGGCCGCCATCATCGTGCGCTTGACGGCTGCTTCGGCCAGATCGGGGGTGGTGAGGCCGCCGTCGACGGAGAACCCGTTGGTGGCGAGGAAGAGCACATCTGCCTTGATCTCGCCGTAGGTCCGCAGGGCCCACGCGTCGACGGCAGCCCGGGTGCGGTGCCGCACCCTCCCGCCGACGATGTGCAGCTCGATCCCCGCGTGGTCGGCCAGGCGGGCCGCGGTCGGCAGGGCGTGGGTGAGGACGGTCAGCGAGACGTCGGCGGGTATGTCCGAGGCGAGCCGGGCCGTGGTGCTGCCGGCGTCGAGCACCACGCTGCCTTCCCGGGGCAGGTGCGCGAGGGCGGCCTGCGCGATGCGCTCCTTCTCCTCGGTGGCTGCCGACTCCCGGGCGGCCAGGTCGGGCTCGAAGTCGATGCGGCCTGCGGGGATGGCCCCGCCGTGGACGCGTCGTAGGAGTCCGGCACGGTCCAGAGCCTTGAGGTCACGGCGCACGGTCTCGGCGGTGACGTCGAACTCGGCGGCCAGGGACAGCACGTCCACCCGCCCCTGCTCTTCGGCGGTACGGAGGATGGCCTGCTGGCGCTCCGGTGCGTACATGTGGGTTCAGGTCCGTTCCATGCCCGATCGTGTGAGTTCTCCGCGAGACTACGACCGGACAACCAGAAAGTAAACACACTCGGGCATGCTTTCGGGCACTAACGGACTCTGGAGTGGTGGAGGCGGCGGGAGGGCGGGGGGAGAGCAGGGGCAGGGAGGCAGGGCGCCTGGGGCAGACAGCAAAGAGCCCCGGCGCTCGGGGGAGGGCACCGGGGCTCGTCTTTGGGGGCGACGACGGGGGCGGGCCGGAGTATCGGCCTGAGGAGTTATGCCGCCTCGTCGAAGCCCGTGTCATGGGCCATCTTCTTCAGTTCCAGGAGGGCATGCTTCTCGATCTGGCGAATCCGCTCCCGCGTCAGGCCGTGCTGCTTACCGACCTCGGTCAGGGTGCGCTCGCGGCCGTCGACCATGCCGTAGCGGGCCTTGATGATGGAGGCCGTACGGTCATCGAGCCTGCCGATCAGGTCGTCGAGTTCCTCCCGGCGCAGCACGGTCAGCACCGACTGCTCGGGGGAGGCGGCCGAGGTGTCCTCCAGCAGGTCGCCGAACTGAGTCTCGCCCTCGTCATCGACGGACATGTTCAGACTGACGGGGTCGCGCGCCCAGTCCAGCACGTCGGTGACGCGCTCGGGCGTCGAGCTGAGTTCAGCGGCCACCTCCGCCGGCTCCGGGTCGCGGCCGTGTTCGCGGTTGAACTCGCGCTGGACCCGGCGGATGCGCCCCAGCTCCTCCACGAGGTGGACGGGGAGCCGGATGGTGCGGGACTGGTCGGCGATGGAGCGAGTGATGGCCTGGCGGATCCACCATGTCGCATAGGTGGAGAACTTGAAGCCCTTGGTGTAGTCGAACTTCTCCACCGCGCGCACGAGTCCGGCGTTCCCCTCCTGGATCAGGTCCAGCAGAGGCAGGCCACTGCGCGGGTAGCGGCGGGCCACAGCCACCACGAGGCGCAGGTTGGAACGGATGAAGACATCCTTGGCCCGCTCGCCCTCGGCGACGATGGCCTCCAGGTCTTCGCGGCTCGAGGTGGCGCTCGCCGAGTCGCTGGAGACCGGCTTCTCGAGTCCGTCCAGAATGCGCTGGGCGTAGACGCCCGCCTCTATCGCGAGGGACAGATCGACTTCCTTGGCGGCGTCCAGCAGCGGGGTGCGAGCGATCTCGTCGAGATACATGCCGACCAGGTCGCGATCCGCGACTTCGCTGCCAGCGGTGCGAACACTGCTTGCCGTGTCGGAGACACCGGTGGTGTTCTCCTGACGACGGGCGACGGCACGGGTTGCCATGCGTGCTCCCTTGCGAGTGATCTGAAACTTTGGCCTGGTGGCTGACTGTCGGACACTTCACGGGTGCCCGCCTTGCGTAGATGTCAACGGCTGGAATCCGGACTAAATTCCCAACCTGCGCAACATTTTTCGGATCATGCAGTAAACTGCGCCGCTACCCGTGCGGACAGCACAGTGACTGAGCGCACTCAGGCGCTGGTCGGAGCGGTATGGAGCTGCTCCAGGCGGGCTCCCGAATCCGGTCCGCGGCTGCCGGAGGGGCATCGTCATCGACGCCCTTCACCCGTGTAGACGGCTGATGTTCCCTGTTGGTTGCGTGCCCCTGCCCGCTCCCGCCCACGGCACACCTGCGGCATCCGGGCGACGGCTCCGCGAGTCGCCCCGCACGGCAACCGGCAGTACGAGGGGCGCGCTCAGGCGCTCGGCGCCGGCCCGGGCAGCCGCGCCGAGCGGCCCCGGCACGAGCGGCGGGAAACACGAGAGCGGCCCCCGTGTCCCATCGGGGACACGGGGGCCGCGGTAGCCCGGTGACCGGCACCGTGCCGGGCGTGGGGCATCCGTCAGTGCATGGCTGCCAGCACCGGCTCCGGCTCGTCGCCGGGGCGGTCGCTGCCTGCCTCGCCGTCGAGTGTCTTTCCGGGGGCGGGGTTGCCGCCGCCCCGGGCGTTCACGAAGACCGTGACGATCGTGGCGGAGACGAGCAGGATGCCCACGGCCCACCAGATCGCCGAGGTGTAGCCGTGCACCATGGCCTCCAGCTTCAGCATCTGCTGGGCGGGCTTGGTGGTGGCCTCGGCGACGTGCGCGGTGACGTACGAGGTGGTGGCGCTCGCCGCAATGGTGTTCAGCAGCGCCGTACCGATGGCGCCGCCCACCTGCTGCGAGGTGTTGACCATCGCGGAGGCGACACCGGCGTCGCTCGGCCGCACACCGTGCGTGGCCAGCGACATCGCGGGCATGAACGCCGTACCGAGCCCGAGGCCCAGCAGCACCTCTGCCGGGAGGATCAGCGCCGGGTAGGAGCTGTCGACCTCCAGCTGGGTCAGCAGGAGCATGCCCACCGCCGCGGTCAGGAAGCCCGGTGCCATCAGCAGGCGGGCCGGTACGCGGGTCATCAGCCGCGCCCCGATCTGCGTGGAGCCGGTGATCATGCCGGCCACCATCGGCAGGAAGGCCACACCGGTGCGCACCGGGGAGTAGTCCTTGACCACCTGCAGGTAGTACGTCAGGAACAGGAAGAGGCCGAACATGGCGATGACCGCCAGGCCGAGCGACAGGTAGACCCCGCCGCGGTTGCGGTCGGTGACCACACGCAGCGGCAGCAGCGGCGCCCGGAGCCGCGATTCGACCACGGCGAACGCGGCCAGCAGGACGACGGCGGCGATGAACATGCCGATGGTGCCGCCCTCGCTCCAGCCGTCCGTCTCCGCACGGGTGAATCCGTACACCAGGGAGACGAGGCCGAGTGTGGAGAGGACCACACCGGGGATGTCGAGTGCGGACCGGTTGCGGGTCCCGGACGGTTCATGGATGACGCTGATCGCACCGAGCGCGGCGATGGCCGCGAACGGGACGTTGACGTAGAAGGTCCAGCGCCAGTCCAGGTACTCGGTCAGTACACCGCCGAGGATGAGCCCGATCGCGCCGCCGCCACCGGCGATGGCGCCGTAGATACCGAACGCCTTGGCGCGCTCCTTGCCGTCGGTGAACATCACCGCGAGCAGGGACAGCGCAGCCGGTGCCAGCAGTGCGCCGAACGCGCCCTGCAGGGCACGCGCCGACAGCATCATGACCTCGCCGTTCGCGGCACCGCCGAGGGCCGACGCGAGCGCGAAGCCGATGAGTCCGGTCACGAAGGCGCGCTTACGGCCCCACATGTCGGCGATCCGGCCGCCGAAGAGCAGAAGTCCGCCGAAGGCGAGGGCGTAGGCGGTGATGACCCACTGCCGGTTCGCGTCGGATATGCCCAGGTCGACCTGGGCGGAAGGGAGCGCGATGTTCACGATGGTCGCGTCGAGGACGACCATGAGCTGCGCGATGGCGATGAAGGCCAGCGCCTTCCATCGCCGGGGGTCGAGCCCGGCCTGCGCGTCGGCCGGAGATGGCGTTTCTGGCATGGATGTGCCTACCTCACGGTGCGGAGTACGAAAAATGGGACGTCGGGGAGACGCTGCTGAGCTGAGCGCTCAGACCGGCTCTCGTCTGGTGCGGGACATGCGCCGCGGGGAGGTACGAGCCCCCCGTGCTCGTACCTCCCCAGGTGTCGGGAGTACGGGGAGTACTGGAGGTGTGGACTCGGGAGAGGAGGAAAAGTGAGCGGTGCGGCAACCACTCGGCGCTGCGGCTGCGGAGTTCAGTGGTCCTGTCGCAGTTCCTCCAGAGTCGCGGCGTGACCGGGTAGTTGGGACTTGGCGGGAGCGCGCAGCCCGTCGAGGAAGAGCTGCACATGGCGTTCGACGAAGCGTTCGATGCGCTGGCAGCCGACGCCCGGCAGCGGCCGGGAGAGCTGGCTGAGCGCGATCATCACGTCGCCGACGTCGATGTCGGTGCGCACCTCGCCCGCCTGCTGGGCCCGCCGGATGAGCTCCTGGGTCAGTCGTTCGACCCGGGTGCGAGCAGCCAGGGACTGCGGCTCCGTGGGGTCGAAGCGGCCCGAGAGCATGGGGCAGAGCGCACCGATGCGCTCTTCCACCGCGGCGAAGACGAAGCGGCGCAGCGCCTCGAAGGAATCCTCTTCCTCGGCGAGCGCCTTGTCCGCCCGTTCCGCGATCCGCTCGGTCACGGCATGCATGACTCCGTGCACGAGCGAGTCCCGGTCGGGGAAGTGCCGATAGAGGGTCGCATTTCCGACCCCGGCAGTGCGAGCGATTTCATCGAGGGAAGCATCCGCCCCGTGGACGACGAACGCCTCACGGGCCGCGGTGAGGATGCGCTCGCGGTTGCGCGCCGCGTCGGCCCGTCCCTTGGGAGCCGCGCAGCCGACAGTGACGCGCTTGGTGGCATCGGTGGCGCTGCCCATCTGTGACTCCTTCGTTCCGTCGGGGGGCTGGTGCTTCTGGCCTCGGTTGCTGCTGGTCGTGGGATCGCGTGCGGATGTGGTTGTCGGTCGGCGTGTTGCTGCCGACGAGTGTGACGTGCGGGCGTGGTGCTGTGCGTCGTACCAGGGTTGGCATGACAGCAGTGCTTTGGTGGCACTGGAGGTGGTGCTGAGGTCCTCCATCCGGGGACCTGGTCCCCGTTTTGTGGAGACGGCTATGTAAACGGGGACGCGATCCCCGGTTATTTCCCTGACTTCTGTGACTCACCTCACTCGCGCAACAGTCACCACAGCAACCCCACCCAGCCGGGTACTCGGCACCGACCCGACCCCCACTCCCCCGGCCCCGAACCCCGGCAGCTCCGGAGGCCGAAACCCGCACGACGGAACGGACAGCGCACCAGGCGCGAGGAGGCAAAAAACCCACATACGAGATGTGACGGAACCTGGCCCGCCCCCAGAGGCACCCGAGAAGACGCCCCCACGAAAGGACGGAGCGGCATGTCCAAGTCCACCCCGGTCAAGGTCGCGGTCATCTACTACTCCGCAACCGGCACCATCGCCTCCCTCGCCAAGGAGATCGCCGACGCGGCGCAGTCGGCGGGCGCGGAGGTCCGGCTGCGACGCGTCCAGGAGCTCGCGCCGCAGTCCGCCGTCGACTCCAACCCCGCCTGGGCCGCCAACGCACGCGACACCGCGGACATCCCCGAGGCCACCCCGGACGACATCGACTGGGCGGACGCGGCGATCCTCGGCACCCCCACCCGCTACGGGAACGTCACCTCGCAGCTCAAGCAGTACCTCGACACCCTGGGCCCGCTGTGGGCCGAGGGACGGCTGGCCGACAAGGTCTACAGCGGCTTCACCTCGTCCTCGACCCTGCACGGCGGGCAGGAGAGCACACTGCTGGCCCTCTACAACTCAGCTCACCACTTCGGCGGCATCATCGTCCCGCCGGGCTACACCGACCCCTCGAAGTTCGAGGACGGCAACCCCTACGGCACCTCGCACGTCGACGCACAGGGCCAGAAACCGGTCGACGGCACCGCGCTGAAGGCGGCCCGCGTGCAGGCCGAGCGGGTGGTCCGGACCACGCGTGCGCTCAAGGCGGGGCGCGCGGAGGAGTAGGCCGGGCGCCGAGGGCACGACCGAGCCGGACGCCACTGGACTGGACCCAAGAAGTCCCGCGCGGCGTCTGGCCCGGGGCGGCGCCGCGCTGGGACGATGCTGCTGCATCCAGCGGTGACCTCCACATGACCACGTGCTCCACCCACACATGCACAGGTGAGGAGCGTTCCGATGCAACAGCCCACCTCTCGCAGACACCTCCTCGCCGCCGCGGCCGGCGCCGCCGCGCTCGGCGCGACGGCGTCGCCCGCGGCGCGCGCAGTCGGCAGCGGCGAGCTCTCCGGCACCGTGTCCGGCCATCGGCACGGCCGTTCGGCGCACGCCTCCTCAGCCGCCGTCCGCGCTCGTGCGGCGGCTCTGCTGCGCCGGATGAGCCTCGACGAGAAGATCGGCCAACTGTTCGTCGTCGAGGTCTACGGCGCGACCGCGGAGGCGGAACACGACAGGAACCGCGCGCTGTACGGCGTACCGACGCCCGCGGACGTGGTGCGGAAGTACCGCCCCGGGGGTGTCATCTACTTCGACGCGCGCCGCGGCCCCGACAACGTCCAGGAGCCGCGTCAGATCGCACGCCTCTCCAACGGACTCCAGAGCGCCGCCAGGCGGGCCGGTGCACGCGTACGCGTACCGCTGCTCATCTCCATCGACCAGGAGGGCGGCAGCGTCGTCTACCGGATGCTGGAGCCCGCCACCCAGCTCCCCGGCAACATGGCGCTGGCCGCGACCCGCTCCGCCCGCGACGCCTACGACAGCGCCGACATCATCGGCACGGAACTGGCCGCCGTCGGCATCAATCAGAACTACGCACCGGTCGCCGACGTCAACATCAACCCCGCGAACCCCGTGATCGGGGTCCGCTCGTTCGGCTCGGACACCGCACTGTGCGCGGAGTTCGTGGCCACGGCCGTACGCGGCTATCACCAAGGCGGCGTCGCCAGTGCGGCGAAACACTTCCCCGGACACGGCGACACCGATGTCGACAGCCACACCGGACTGCCGGAGATCAAACACACCCGGGGCGAACTGGACCGGATCGACCTGCCGCCGTTCCGCGCCGCCATCCGGCGCGGCGTCGACACGATCATGACAGCCCACATCGTCGTCCCATCCCTGGATCCCTCCAGGACGCCCGCGACGATGTCGCACCGGATCGTGACCGGGCTGCTCCGGGAGGAACTCGGCTTCACCGGCCTGATCGCGACGGACGCCCTGGACATGCGCGGCGCCACCGCGGACTTCCCACCCGACATCGCCCCCGTGCGCGCCCTCCAGGCGGGCTGCGACCAGCTCGTGCTGGCACCGAAGCTGGACACCGCGTTCGGAGCCGTACGAGAGGCCGTGCGCTCCGGCGCGGTCCCCCAGGAGCGACTGGACGACTCGGTGCAGCGGATCCTCGAGCACAAACTGCGGCGCAAGCTGTTCCCCGCACCGTACGTGAGCGAACGGCGCGCGGCCCGCACCGTCGGCAGCAGACGGCACCGCTCCCGGGCCCGGCAGATCACCGAGCGGACGATCACGCTGGTACGGAACGAGAACGGTGCCCTGCCGCTTCCCCGCAACCTGGGCACCGTCCTGGTCACCGGGTGGGGCACCGCGCCCCTCGCCGCCCTCGCCCACGCCCTCGACGCCCAGCGCGGCCGGCGGACGACCACCATCGAGACCGGCACCCGACCGGACACCACGAAGATCGCGGAGGTGACCGAGGCGGCCCGCACGCACGACGCCACGGTCGTCCTCGCCAACGCCGCCGCGGCGGGCAGCGAAGAAGGCGTCGCCCAGGCCCGACTGATCGATTCCCTGACCGCCACGGGCCGCCGGGTGATCGTGGCGGGCGTCCGCCTGCCGTACGACATCCGCCGCTTCCCCGACGTCCCCGCCTACCTGGCCACCTACAGCTACGGCACCCCCTCCATGACCGCCCTCGCCCGCACCCTCTCCGGCGAAGTGGCCCCCCGCGGCACACTCCCCGTCCCCATCCCGGCCCTGGACGACCCGAACCGCGACCTGTACCCCTTCGGCCACGGCCTGCACTACTGACAGCACCACCGCAGACCCGATGACGTTGCCGACGCCACTCCCCCATCCGCTAGGCTGGGCGCGCGGATCTCCCGGATCCGCGCGCCTCCGTAGCTCAGGGGATAGAGCACCGCTCTCCTAAAGCGGGTGTCGCAGGTTCGAATCCTGCCGGGGGCACCAGCGAAAAGGCCCCGGACCGATCATGGTCCGGGGCCTTTGACATCCGCATCGGACCTCCGCGGCGATGTTCGATCACGGTCAGAGTCCGTGTCGGGTCACCACGTGCGGAGAGCCGCCACTGATGCTGGTCTGGTAGTGCCCGAGGATCTCCACGATGCAGGGAGCAACGGGGGACGCGGTTCTCCACGTACACGTCTTGCCGGCCAGACCCGACGATCTCGCCTCGCCGCAGGCCATCGGGACAGCCAGGACGAACGCTGCGCGGGGCGGATCTTGCCGGCGACACCCAGGAGGACCAGCGTCTCGTCCAGCGTTCAGGGGCTCCGCCCCCGGGGGTTGGTGACACGGCGGCGGCTCGACCGGACTGGCGACGTTGCGTGTCATCAACTGCTCGTGGGAGGCGGCACAGAGCGCCGAAAGCAGCACGTTGGGCGGCACCTTGGCAGTGGCCGCCGGGTCTTCCAGCCAAGAGCTCGGTCTCCCGTCGGGTGACACGAGACCGAGCTGCGAGCGCTGCTGTTCCTGTCCAGGAGGAGGTCGGTCCTCGTGGTCGGCGGGGTGTGCTCGGGTGTGAGGTCGGCGACGGCGGCGCGGACCGGCGAAAGTTCCAGGTTGTCGGTGTCAGCGACCCGGGGTGGTGGGGTGCCACGCTTCGGGGCGCACGGCTGGGTGCCGGCGGCTGGTGGGCCCGTGGGTTCAGGTGAGGGCGGTGACCAGCAGGGCGAAGGCGGCGATGATGACGGCGACGCGAGCGTAGTGCCAGCGCTCCCAGCGGTTCAGCTGCTGCTTCCAGTCGGCGGGCCGGTTGTCGGGGGTCCAGGTCCGGTTCCGGTTGTTGATCGGAACGAGCAGCAGGATCGACATGGCCACGCTCAGGGCCAGTAGCGCGCCGGCGGTGACGACGAGGCCGGTGCCGTGGTGGTGCCATCCGGCGGCAGCCCAGATGGCGACGAGGACGAGCGAGCCGATGTACCAGACCGGCATCACGGCACCGAGCATCCGGCCCCCGTGGGCGTGGCCGAGCTGACCGCTGTCCTCCGGGAGGGCGTTGAGAATCCGGTTCATGATGAAGGCGACGGAGAACTCCACCCCCACCATCACACCGACGACCACGGTGGTGACGACCTCGAGTGCGTTGAGCATGATGACCCTCTCGACATCTAGTGTTGCTAGCTGGAGAGTCAACGCTAGACCTTCTGTCGCTCGCTTGTCTAGCGGTGCTAGGCTCGAATCATGTCGGTACAGGAACGCAAGGAACGCGAACGGGCAGAACGCGAGCGCCTCATCGTGGCGACGGCCCGCGAACTCGCCGAGCAGCAGGGCTGGGAGGCGGTCACCACCCGCCGGCTCGCCGAGCGCATCGAGTACAGCCAGCCCGTCCTCTACAGCCACTTCCGCGGCAAACGGGAGATCATCGGCGCCGTCGCCCTGCAGGGCTCCACCGAGATGGCCGCGGCGGTGCGAGCCGCGACCGCCACCGCGGACGGCCCGCGCGCCCGGGTCCGCTCCCTCGCCCGCGCCTATCTCGACTTCGCCGAACGCAACCCGGCGGTCTACGACGCCATCTTCCAGCTCGACGGCGGGCTCGCGTACGCGCAGGAGGACACCCCCGAACCCCTCAAGGACGCCTTCGCCGCGCTGCTGGAGTGCCTCGGCGAGGTCGCCGGTGACGGCATCGCGCCAGGTCTGTTCACCGAGGTGTTCTGGGCGTCCCTGCACGGGGTGGCGACCCTGACGCGGTCCGGACGGCTGCCGCCGGAGGGCCCCGAGTCGAGGGTGGAGCTGCTGGTGGACCGGCTCCCGGTGGACTGACGCAGCGTCCCGACGGGCACCCGGCCGGGCCCCTTGGGGCCCCGCCGCCGTCTGCCTGCGGTCCTCTCGGCGCAGCCGCGGAGCACTGGGCCCCGCGCCCCGGGCGCGTACCCGCCCCGAAGGTGTGGCGCACACCGATCACGACCCGATACGCGCCCGGTTCGCATCGGCTGGTTTGTCGGACGCGAAGCGAAACAGCGCTACGGCCCTGGTGCGGTACGGCCGAGGGTCGTGTCTTCACTCGCGTCGACTCGGCCCGGCCTGCCGCCGGGGAGACGCTGGACTTCAGGCCGTCGAGAGCCGGAACAGCACGAGCAGCGGGGCTCCGCTACGGCAGGGAAAGCGCCACCGGCCCGGAAAAGCCGCGCGCTGGATGCACTTGCGGGCACCGGGCGGGCAGGGTGCAGCGCGTCGGCGGCTCGTTCCCCGAGGCGGAGGTCGATCCGGTTGGCGTTGCGGTGCAGCGGGCGCGGGTCAGGGGGGAGTGAGGGTGTCGAGTTGGGCGGCGAGGTCGGGGTGGGCCGCGGTCAGGTGGGGGCGGGTGGCGGCCAAGGGGGCGATGAGTTCGGTGGGGTCGTTGCAGGCGAGGGCCGCATGGAGTTCGTCGAGCGGGTGGCGGGCTGACGTGGGCAGGTCGGTGAGGGCGGTGATCTGGCCGGCGAGGCGGCGCAGGCCGGCTGCGTTGTGGCGGGCCCACGCGGTGGTGGTGCGCTTGGCGGCACGGGCCTGGCGGGTGGCGGTGATGCGCTGTTCACCGGTGGTGCCGACGGGGCCGGGGCGGCCGCGCAGGTAGCGGCGTTCGGCGGCCTGGCGACTGGTGACACCGAGGGGTTGGGCGAGGTCGGCCCAGCTGGCGCCCGCGTCGCGAGCGGTTTCGATCAGGCCGGTCTCCCATTCGGCGAGCTGTTCGCGCACCTGCCGGAGCAGCAGCAGGGAGGCCAGGGCCTGCTCCGGTTCCGGCCCGGCGCCGGGACTGTCAGGCATCTCGTGCTGGGCGGTGTGCAGGGCGTCGTCTATGGCGTTGAGGGCCGCCGCGGCAGCGAGGAACGACGCCGGACTGTGGGCGTCGGTGCTGGTTGCGGGCGGCTGGTCTGCTGCGGTCACGGGCCTCCCTCGACTGGTCATCGTGTCGTTGACATCCTGCTTGTCAACGCCTGGATGACATGTTACAACAATGGCAGTGAGGCGCATTGGCAGTTACTGCCCGACCCTCTGGAGGTGTTTTCACGATGTTGATGCGCACTGACCCCTTCCGCGAGCTGGACCGGCTGGCGCAGCACCTGGTGGGCCCGGGGACCTGGTCCCGGCCGTCCCCGATGCCGATGGACGCCTACCGCGAGGGCGACGAGTACGTCGTGGCCTTCGATGTGCCCGGTGTCAGCGCGGACGCGATCGACATCGACGTCGAACGCAACATGCTGACCGTCAAGGCCGAGCGCCGGCCCGTGGCGAAGCCCGACGACGTGCAGATGGAACTCGCGGAACGGCCGCTGGGCGTCTTCTCCCGGCAGATCACGCTCGCCGACACCCTCGACACCGAGCGCATCCAGGCCGACTACGACGCGGGCGTGCTCACCCTGCGCATCCCGATCGCCGAGCGCGCCAAGCCCCGCAAGATCTCCGTCGGCGTCGGAAGCGGCCGCAAGGAGATCTCCGGCTGACACCGGCCGGACCGGTGCGGAGGGCGGGGCGGCCTCCCCCAGCACCCCCGCCCTCCGCACCCGGTGAGCAGCCCGGCAAGAAGGGGAACGGCGGTCGATGGCTCTTCGGCCGCCGTTCCTCGGCGCTGTGGGAACACGCGGCGCACAACGGGAAGCGGGCTCGCAGCAACGCTCCGGCCGGCGTCAAGCAGCGGGCCGAGCACCATGGCCGCCCCGCCCACCCAGCGTCCTGGGAAGCCCGTTCCCTCCCGCCGCGCCACAGGCAGCACGTCACGCGGTCGGGCACCGATCGTCGCGGCCGAGGCCCCCATGAACCTCGTCGCTCTCATGCTGCTGACGATGCCCTCACCCGCTCCTGCGGCGCGTCGGGCCCAGAGGTGAACTGCGGGATCAGACCTGGGTACGACCGCCGAGTGGTCTGAGCAGGCCTGCGGTCAATCCGCTGGAGGGCCGGCCGGACCGGGCCTCTGCCCGGGGGCGTTCACGTCGGACCACATGCGGCCGGGGAACACCGCGCACAGCCCTGGGACTTGCCGAGCGCCATCTCCCCGCACCGCGTCAATCGTTCAGGGACGAGGCCGCGCTGCGGGCGGCCAGCACGGCTCCTCGGCGGGTGTAGGACGTGTCCCGGCTCGCCGTCTGCGTCACGGCTGCGGCTGTAGACGAGATGCACACGGAGGTTTCCGGCGCGGAAGGTGATCGTGGTGATGTTGATGCTGAGGTACGTCTCACCACCAAGTGTCTTCTCGTCTTGTTCGTACACCTCGATGATGGCCTCGTCTCCGAATTCGCCGGGCTTTCCGAGTTCGGACATCTTCGACCCGTCGAATCCGGTGCCCAGATCGCGCTGCTTGCGCATAGAGGATTCGGCGCTCTCCGTGGTGGCGAACTTGTGTGCCGTGATCATGAGATGGGAGTCCACGATGCCGGACGGTGCGGACGACTCGGTCGTCCAGCCGCACTCCCGCTCGGTGTCGGTCGTCTTGGAGTCGGCCGGGCGCCGGTAGTCCGATGAGGGTGTCCAGGAACGACTTGTCCGACAGGTTCCCGCAGATGTCCGGGATGGAGGTGAATCTGACCGGAGTCGCCGACGGGCTGGGCGTTCCGAACGCGGAGACGCCGTCGAGACCGTTGTCGTCTCGCGTGACGTAGACGGTGCTGACGACGGTGGCGCACGCGAGCAGCACCGCACCGGCCGTCACGGCTGCCGTCCTCCCCGTGATCCTCGGATTCGGCGGGGACTCCGGGAGTCTCTTCGTCCGCGGCGCTGCTCCGGGGAAGTGCTCCCGGAGCTTCCCGGTCTCCGGTTCGACCGGTCCGGACGTGTCCGCGGCCTCCGCGGTCGGCGGCCGGGTCGTGTCCGGTGGTGTGGCAGCGGGTCCGGCCGTCTCCGGGTTCCGCGGCGCTTCGGTCGGCTCGCCCGTCTCCCGGTACGGGGCATCGGCTGTGCGTGCGCGGCGGGTCGCCCTGTCGCGAGTGCGGTAGACGACGACGGCCAGTACGGCGACCCTGGCAGTGGCCGGCACCGGGTTGCCGAAAGCGATGTACGGCGTGACGCCGGCACGGACGCCTGTCACGACCAACGCCGTGTCGAATAGTGCGACGGAAGTGAGCCCCACGAACGCGTGGCCCGTCCCGCGGATCCAGCGTCCCGTTCGGTCGGTGAGAACCGTGGCCAGCGCCAGGAGGCCCGCCAGAGCGCCTGTGGACGCACCACAGAACTCCAGCCAGCCCCCGAACCCGCCGTAGTCACCGATGATGGAGATCGTGACCGATGCGCCGTAGATGACGAACAGGGCTGCCAGCAGGGCGAAGCGGGCGACGGCGCCCTGCCCCAGCTTGGCGTCGAGTCCCTCACCCGGACCAGTTCCATCACCAGGAACGGGGCATTGCCGTTCTCGGGCCCGCTCTCGCCGAGGTCGTGGACGGTCACGATGTGCGGATGCTGCAGACGGGCGGTGATCCGCGCCTCGCGGAGGAACCGGGCACGCGCCTCGCCACCGCGACTTCCCCCGTCGGCGAGCAAGGAGATCACCTTGACGGCGACCGGCCGGTCCAGCGTCTCGTCCCGCGCCTCCCAGACCTCGCCCATGCCGCCCTCACCAAGCCGCCGCACCAAACGGTAGCGGTCCCCCAGGAGTTGATCCCGCACCACAGCCCTCTCCCCCGTCTCGGGCCGACCTGCCCACCCACCGGTGAGGAGATGCTTCGATCAGCCGCCCGTCTCGGAGCGAGCCCGGCAATGCGATGACACTCACCGGAACATGAGCGGCCGACGACGCTCCGTGCACAGGGGGACGACGCGACCGGTCGGCACGGTTTCAAAGTCCGCTCCGCGAGCAGCAGTTCATGCCGCGCGGTGGGAGGCATACCGGGTAGTGAGAACGGCCGGGGGTGTGCACTGTCAGATTTTCCTCACAGTACGACGACTTCTCGGCCCTCGACGACCGGAAGCGTCGTACCGTCGCTGTATGCCCGCAGACGGACACACAGCCCCGCCCACCCTGCGCCAGCGGCGCAGGGCCGCCGCCACTCGGGAGATCCTGGACGCCGCCGAGTCGCACATCGCGGCAGAAGGCCCCGGAGCCCTGTCCCTGCGGGCGGTCGCCCGGAGCCTCGGCATGACCGTGCAGGCGCTCTACCACTACTTCCCCAGCCGGGACGCCCTCGTGACGGCGCTTGTCACCAAGGCGTACGACGACTTGGCCGACGCCGTGCAGGAGGCCGTCGACGCCACGCCGGACGCGCCCGGAGTGCCGCGCATGGTCGTGGCGGCGGAGGGGTATCGGCAGTGGGCCATCCACCACCCCGAGCGCTTCCAACTCCTCTACGGCACCCCGCTCCGCTACTACACAGCGCCCGCCGACGGTCCGACCACCCAGGCGATGCGCAGGATGAGCGACATCTTCCAGCGCGAGATGTTCGGCGGGTTCACGACAGCGCAACTGGCGCAGGCTGACACCGCCGTCCCACCACCGCTCCAGGAGTTCCTGGAGGGCCTGCCGCTCGGCGGTCCGGACGCGCTGCCGCCTGCTGCGGCCGCTCTCCTCTTCAGCGCCTGGGGGCACATGCACGGCCTCGTCGTCCTGGAGGTGTTCGGACACACCTCCTTCATCGGCGACCACCAGGCCGAGCTCTTCCACATGGCGATGCGGAACCTGCTCGCGGACACCCACCGCCGGATTCCCGGCGTTGCCGGACCGTCCTGACCGGAGCCCCCCCGGTCGCCCGGGCGGCCCCGAGACCCGGTTGTCATGCACCGCCGTCACGCACCGCCGTCACGCACCGGAATCGTCGGCCGACGGTGCGACATCCTCGACCATGGCGAATAACTGATCGGTATACAGATGGATATACAGACGGTCTCAGTGTGCATCCCCGAGCCGGGGCCGCCGGTCTCGTTCTGCGGAGCTCTGCGCCGCACATGAGCACAGAGCGTTGAGCACAGGGAGATGCACAGTGCGAGTCGCTATCCGTCGTACGGTCCTGACCGCTTCCGCGGTCTCCTTCGCGCTTCTGGCCACTGCCTGCGGTGGTGGCGAGGGCAGCGACGAGGACAAGAAGGCGAAGGGCGGGGCGGGGTCCGAGAAGCCGGCGGCGAAGGCGCTGTCCGCCGACAAGCTGGAGAAGCTCGTGGTCACCAAGGACGACCTCAAGGACCACGAGGTGAAGAAGCCGGGCAAGGACGAGGCGTTCGAGCCGGGCTCCGTCTCCGTCGAGAAGGCCGAGTGCAAGCCGGTCGCGCAGGCGCTGTCGGCCCTGCCCGCTCGCGCCCCGAAGGCGACCGCGCAGCGGCTCGTCGTCCACAAGTCCAAGGCCGCCGAGAAGGGCATGCCCTCCACGGAGGAGCTCGGCGAGATGACGGAGAAGCAGGCCGAAGAGGCGACGATCGACTCGCTCGACATCACCAAGACCCTGACCTCCCTGTGGTCCTACGACGCCGACGGGGCCGAGCAGGCGCTCGCCACGCTGCGGAAGGCCGGCAAGAAATGCGCCGGGGGCTTCACGATGACCGCCGACGGGGAGAAGCAGCAGGTCACCAAGGTCAGCGAGGAGAAGATCTCCGCCGGGGAGGACGCCGTCGCCTGGACGATCGGCACCAAGCAGGACGGCTCCGCCGCCGACACCAAGGTCGTGGTCTTCCGGCAGGGCACCACGCTCGCCGGGTTCTCGTCCTTCAACATCGCGTCGGTCAGCCGGGGCGAGGACTACAAGCAGCCGACCGCCCTCATCGACGCGCAGGCGGCGAAGCTCGGCTGATCACGCGGCCGCGCCGGAAGCCTGACTCCGCGGCCGCGCCTGTACCGGGGCCATGGTGCAGGCGTCCGGTCCACCGGGTGCAGAACGTCTCTTCGGGGGTCCGGCGACGCGCCGGTCCGGGAGGTCCTGCCGTGCGCACAGGCGGCAGGACGGCAGGACTCTCCGTTGCCACGACACACTTCAGCCCCTCTCCCATGTCGGCGCGGCCTGCGTGGGCGCGGCCTGCTGGGGCGCGGCGGGGCGGGGCCGGGGGCCCAGGTTCTGGGTGATGGTGGCGTGCAGGGCGGCGTGCAGGGCGGCCGTCGGCGTCAGGGAACCGGCCGGGGTGCAGGGAACGGCCCAGTGCGGCCCGGGCGGATGCAGGCGGCTGCTGGGCGGCACCGTCACCCAACTCGCCTCGCCCAGCACCTGCACGGCGGCGAACTCGCAGAAGGACCACCCCTGCGCGCTCTCCGGCTCGACAAGCCAGTACAGCCTGCTGCCGTAGGGGTCGCGGATGACCGCGCCGGAGGCGGAACCGAGCCGGGTCAACACCCCCTCCCCCAGGTAGGCGGGGACGCGCACCGCGTCCCACCACTCCCCGGCGGGTAACAGCACGGCATCCAGACCCTTCGGCAGTGGCCACCACACGGTCACGGCTTCTCCTGTGCGTCTTCAGCGGCTTCGGCCTCTTCCGCGCCACCACGGCGTGGCGCTGGTCGTCCCCGCGCTGTCGGGCGCATCCACTTCCTCATGCTCTTCGCATGTCTCTATGTGTGGGGACGCGGCCCACTCTGCCGACAGCACCGACCGGAAAGTGTCACCAATGTGTGACACTCCCGTCGCACACCGTGGCCATGAACACATCCGCTTTCCGGTCCGTCACAGGCAGAGCCACGCGGCCATGTTGTCCAGCGAATCGGGGGTACGGCGGCGCTGGGCCACCAGGCCGTTGATGGTCTCGCGCGCTCCGGGGTGGTACCGGGTCTGCTCCGGCGCCAGCTTGCGCGCTGTCACCACGGACTCCAGTGCCGCGTCGCAGTGGCCCGTCTCCATCTCGGCACGCGCGCGGTCCACGTAGAAGTGCGCCCTGCGGGACATCGGCCAGCCGTTCGGCAGCCGGACGTCGCGGGACTTCTCCAGTGCCTTCCCGTAACGCCGCAACTCGACCTGTGCGGACACCTCGTGCACAGCCACGTTCGCCGGTCCGAAACTCAGCCAGTGCACCCGCCCGGCCTCTCCGGTGCGTTCGGCGTAGGAGGCCGCCTCGCGCAGATGGTTCTCCACCGCGTCGCCGTCGTGTGCGCGGGCGGAGATGACACTCGCGCCCAGATGCAACTGGCCGCGTACGACGAGGGTGTCGCGAGCCTCCGAGGCGGCACTGCCCGCACCGCCGGCTCCCGAGAGCACTCTGTGCCCCGCCTCGATCAGCCGCAGGCCGATGGTGTGCTCCCCCTCGCGAAAGTAGGAGAGTGCGCGCATGTACTGGCGCACGGCGGCCAGCAGGGGGTCCGATCCGCGTTCGGCGGCCCAGCCCAGCCGGTCGAGCGCGATGGTGGCCAGGTCGTAGAAGCCGAGCTTGGTGGCGATGTCGTGCGCCGTGCGGTACGCGGACCCGAGCGTCTGCCACCGCGCTGTGCTGCGCTCCCGGTGGGCTGCCGCGGTGGCCTCCGCGATGAAGGGCGGCAGGGCGTGCGCCGCCTTGCTCAGCTGCGTGGCGCGCACCATGCGGCACAGGTCGTCGGCCCGTGCGGCGAGTTCGGCCGACGGCAGGACACCGGTCCGTTCACCCTGTCCGCTCGCGTCGCGCAGTCCGTGCGCGTCGGTGAGGTCGTTCACGTCGCTCACGTCGTGCAGGTCGTACAGGTCGTACAGGTCGAGTGCCTCGCGGATCGGGCGGATGAGGGCGGCGAGGCGGTCCTGCTGGAGCTCGGTGACGTAGGGCTGGCCCGTCAGCACCGTCACGTCGATGCGCAGCACCCGCGCCACCGCCGAGATCAGGTCGGGCGAGGCGTTCTTGCGGCCTTCCTCCACCTGCCGTAACAGGCTGTAGGAGTACGGGAGCCGCGCGGCGAGCCCACGCTGCGTCAGCCCGGCCAGCTTGCGCTGGTGGGCGATACGGACGCCCGCGTGTTCTTCCTGCTGCCCGCGCATCCGCGACTCCGTTCCTCGATGGCCCCGGAACCGTACGCACGGTGAGCGGCAGCGGCGGATTTCAGCCGCGAGCACCACTCGATCGGGTGCAGTCGAGTTGCACGAGCGCGCCACGGTGTGAGATTCACGCTGCGGCGCACGGTCGGCGGCGGGTGCCGCCTGTTGCGGCGGCGGTTGCGGGCTGCGCGGCCGCACTGGTTGCTGGGTTCGTGGTGAAATGCGGCATGGCTTCACGCGTCCTGTACCTGCTCGGCTGCGCGGCGCCACCTGTGCTGCGGATCGCCGAAGTCGTCCGCAGCGCCCAACGGGCGGGCTGGGACGTGTGTCTGGGGCTCACTCCCACCGCGGCGCACTGGCTGGCGGAGCAGCTCCCGGAGCTGGAGCAGCAGACGGGACATCCGGTGCGCTCCCGCTACAAGGTGCCCGGTGGGCCCGACGTCTGGCCGCCCCCGACGGCCGCCGTGGTGGCACCCGCGACCTTCAACACCGTCAACCAATGGGCGCTCGGGCTCACGGAGAAGTTCGTCGTCGGGTTCGCCGCCGAGGCGATCGGCAAAGGCATACCTCTGGTGACGATGCCGTGCGTGAACGCGGCCTATGCCCGACACCCACAGTTCGCCCGGTCCCTGGAGTCCCTGAGCCGTGCGGGAGTTCGGGTGCTGTACGGGGCAGAGGGCTTCACCCCGAACGCGCCCGGCGAAGGCCGCCCGGAGGCGTTCCCCTGGGAGTGCGCACTGAGGGCCGCGGCCGAGGCGACGACGGAAGCCGCATCCGGCCCCCGTGAAGCGGCCCCGAAGGAAACGGAAGAGGCCCCTCCGGTGGAAGGCGACGGAGCGGGCCGCCCCTGACCGCGGGGATCACCGCCCGGAAGCAGCCCGTGCGTACCGACTTCCGCACGGCGGCCCGACCCCCGGGGGCGGGTCGGTTCGACTCCGGGGGGCCGGGGCGGCCCGCCGAACGAGCGGCGCAGGGCGCCGGGGCGCCGGACCGGCGGACCGGCGGGCCTGGCCGCACTGCCGGACCGGCCTGCCGAGGGACCGAGGAGCCGAGGAGCCGAGGAGCCGAGGAGCCGAGGAGCCGAGCCGAGACCGGAGGCCTGACGGCCCGACCCGGTCGGCCGGAGACTCGGCCGGGCAGCCCTGAGCGACCGGAGCGGCACGGCGCCCGGCGACTCCCGCAGGCCAGGGACCGGGGGCACAGCCCTCGCAGCCCGACGGTCCGCACCGCACTCCGCCCGCCGCACCCTCCGGCCCGGGCGGGACCGGGCCGGGCTGCTCCGCCCGGCCCAGGCGGCCGGATGGAGGCAGCGCCCACCACAGTCGCTCCGGCTCGCCCCCTCCGGCCGTGGACTCCCCCACCCCCGTCGGTTACCCGGTGCCCGGTTCCCCGTCCGACCGGCCCGGCTACCCACCCCGGTCCGCGAGCCGGTCGGCGAGCCGGTTCCCCGGCAGCCCGCCTCCCCGCGCCTCTCCTCCCGATCGACCCGGCACACCCCTGTCCCCGGACCCCCGCAGCGTTCCGAAGCGGTACGCGCTACTCTTGGTCGTACGCCTTGGTCAATCGCCCAAGCTGATTGCCCAGGGCGCACGCCCGGGAACCGCGCGGGCGCGCCAGGGGCGCCCGCCGCCATGCGCGATCGGCACGAGCAGAGGCCTCCGCCACGGCGGCGGGCCCCGGCCCGTGCGGGCCGCGCGTCGGCGCAGCGGGCCACGGTCCGTGCACACCCACCGTCGAGGGAGGAGCCCCATGCCACCGCCCCCACCGCCCCCACCCACCGCCGCCGACCGGGGCCGAGAAGTGCGGCAACGTCTCCTGCGGGCCGCCGCCGAACTCATCGCCGAGCGCGGCTGGTCGGCAGTCAGCACCCGCGGCGTCGCCGAGCGTGCCGGGGTCGGACAGGGCCTGGTGCACTACCACTTCGCCTCGCTGGACGCGCTGCTGCAGCAGGCGGCTCTCGGCACTGTCGAAGAGTTCGTCCGGGAGTTCACCGCGCTCATGGAGTCGGCCGTCTCGACCGAGGAGGCGCTGGACAGCGCGCTGGGCTCGCTGGACGGCTTCTCCGGTACGGATCCGATCTCGCTGCTGTTCACCGAGACCTATCTGGCGGCGGCCCGGGACGAGGAGCTGATGCGCGCACTGGCGCGGCTGCTCACCCGCGCCCGCGACGGGCTGGCCGACCGGTTGAGCGACAGCGGGGTGCCGCAGCCGCAGGAGACCGCGGCCCTGCTGCTCGCGGCGGTCGACGGGCTGATGCTGCACCGGCCCGCTTCCCCTGCCCTCACATCAGCTGCCGTCGGCCCGGTTCTGCGACGGCTGCTCACCGAAACAACCCCAGGGAGTGAGACACCATGAAGGCCGTCATCTGCGGCGCGGGAATCGCCGGACTCGCACTCGCCCATCGGCTGGCCGCACACGGCTGGCAGGTGGAGATCGTGGAGCACGCGCGCGGACCGCGCGAGCAGGGATACATGATCGACTTCTTCGGCGTCGGCTACGACGCCGCCGAGGAGATGGGGCTGCTGCCGCGGCTGAAGGAGCTCGGCTACCAGATCAGCGAGGCGGCCTTCGTGGACGAGCGGGGCCGTCGGCGGGCGGGCCTGGACTACGCGCAGTTCTCCGAGGTGGCCGGCGGCAAGCTGCTCAGCATCATGCGGCCCGACCTCGAACTGGCGCTGCGGGAGGACCTGCCCGCCGAGGTGGAGCTGCGGTACGGCCTGAGCGTGTCGGACGTGGTGGACGAGGACGACGGCGTACGGGTCACCCTCGACGACGGCACCGTCCGGGAGGCGGACCTGCTGGTGGGCGCGGACGGTATCCACTCCACGGTGCGCGGCCTGATATTCGGCGAGGCGGGCTCCGACGAGCGGTGCCTGCGCTATCCGGGGTTCCACACTGCTGCCTTCGTCTTCGACGACCCGGAGGTGCGCGACCAGGTCGCCGGGCGCTTCTGCCTGACGGACACGGTAAGCCGCCAGATGGGTTTCTACGCGCTGCGCAACGGCAAGGTCGCCTCCTTCGCCGTGCACCGGGTGGACCCTGCCACGCCGCTTCCGGAGGACACGCGCAGCGCGGTGCGCGAGGTGTACGGCTCGCTGGGCTGGGTGGCCCCGCGGGCGCTGGCCGCGTGCCCGCCCAGTGCGGAGATCTACTACGACCACGTGGCGCAGACGGTGCTGCCCCGGTGGAGCCGCGGCAGGACGGTGCTGGTGGGTGACGCCGCCTACGCGGTGTCGCTGCTGGCGGGCCAGGGCGCGTCACTGGGTGTCGCGGGTGCGCATGTGCTCGCCGCGCAGCTGGCCGCCGCCGACGGGGACGTGCGCGCGGGCCTGGAGCGGTACGAGCGGATGTGGCGCCCGGTGGCCGAGGAGAAGCAGCGGGTGGCACTGCAGGGGGTGCGCTGGTTCCTGCCCGGCAACCCGACCTGGCTGCGGTTGCGCAGGGCCGCGATGCGGCTCTCCGGACTGCCCGGGGTCAACCGCATGATCGCCTCGGCGGTGACGGGCAAGCCGGCAGAGCTGGGAGAGCTGACCCGCTGAACGGCCGGACCGGCACGGGACGACAGGCGGACAGGGGGGACGGGGGGCCCTGGGGGGACAGGGGACCGGCCCCGTCGGCGGGGCGTGCGCTGCGGCGACAGGCCGCCCGCAGGAGCAGCACCCGGGGGCGCGCGGGCGGCGGCTTCGGAGGGCTTCCGGCGAGCCTCGGACGGGCTTCCGGAAACCCCGCGAAGAATCTTTCCCGGCTGCGATGAGTTCCGCCGTCGTACGCCGTCCAACCTGTGTAGCGCCTTCCACCCCGCCGCGGGAGGAGGGACGGATCCGAGGGGCGTCGCCGAGTGACGCCTGAACGCGCGGAGCAGCGCAGAGAAGAGGCACACCATGTCCCGGAAGATCTTCGTCAACCTGCCGGTGAAGGATCTGGACCGCAGCGTCGGGTTCTTCACCGCGTGCGGCTTCTCCTTCAACCCGCAGTTCACGGACGAGAACGCCACCTGCATGGTGGTGAGCGACGACATCTTCGTGATGCTGCTGGTGGAGCCGTTCTTCATGTCCTTCTCGCAGCGGGAGATCCCCGACACCGCACGGACCAGTGAGGTACTGGTGTGCCTGTCGGCCGACAGCCGCGCGGACGTCGACACGCTGGTGGACTCCGCTCTGGCGGCCGGGGCGGCGGCGCACGGTGACCCGATGGAGCAGGGCCCGATGTACGGGCGCTCCTTCACCGACCCGGACGGCCACATCTGGGAGGTCATGTGGATGGACCCCGCCGCCCTCCAGGGCTGACCGGCGGCCGGCGGTACCCGTGCGGCACCTGTCCGCACGGGTTCCGCCCGCACGCCCCGCCGCGGCGCGAAACCTCCGCCGCGGCGCGAAATCCGCCTCGTACACCGCCGCCTCCGCCACCGGGCGCAGCGCCACGCGCGCGAGGCGGCGGTGGCGCGTATCAGCGGAAGTCCTCCACGTGGTCGCGGGCCCACTGCGCGAAGCTGCGTCCGGGAGCGCCGGTGAGCTGCTCGACGCCCGGTGACACGTTCGCGGGTACGTCGACCGAGTGCGCGGCGAATCGGAGCAGGACGTCGGCGAACTCGTCCGGCGTACCGGCGGCGACCATGTCCGCGCGTGCCTCCGCGTGCGGAATCTCCTCGAACCGCAGACTCCGTCCGGTCGCCTCCGCGAGGAGTCGGAGCTGATCCTCCTGGGTCAGCGACTCGGGGCCGGTCAGCACCGGGGTGGGGCCGTCGCCCGCCAACTCCCCGGTGAGCGCGAGAGCGGCGACGGCGGCGATGTCGTCCTCGTGGATGGGCGCCGCGTGTGCACCGGCGTAGGCGGCGCGCAGTACGCCGTCCCGCCGCAGGGACTCCGCCCACCCGAGGGTGTTGGTGGCGAACATGCCGGGCCGCAGGTGGGTCCACGCCATACCGGCGGCCGCCGCGGCCTCCTCCACCTCGGCCTCCATCGTCCGGTGGTGCTCGGCGATGGGGTTGTCCCGCTCCAGCGGCATGGCGGACGGCACGACCGAGGACGAGGACAGGGTCACCACTCGCCGCACCCCGCGTTCGGCCGCCAGCCGCAGCAGTTCGCCGATACCGCGCCAGAATGCCGCGGGGTTCAGGAAGAGGGCGCTGACGCCGTCCAGTGCGGCGCCCAGGTCGTCCGCCGCGACCGGTACGGCGCCGTCGGGCAGCCGGGCGCGGTCCGGGGACCTCGTCAGACCGCGGACCTTGTGTCCTTCGGCGATGAGGCGCTCGACGAGCGGTCGGCCGACATTCCCGGTCGCTCCGGTTACCAGAATCATGTTGTTCCCCCTTGCTTCGACGGCTCGTGCGGCACTGCCGACACCTCGGCGGCCGTACGGCGTTGGCTTCCGATACGGGGCACGCTGCGGCAGCTGCCGCAGCGGAGGGCCCCGCTTCGCATCCTTCAACCAACTGGATGAAGAAGTCAACCGAATAGATGAACCAGTCCGGAGCAGCGGCTACGCTGGACCCCGTGAGCGACGAATCCGCCTCCCCGCCCGGCTCCCGCCGCCCGCGCCGCGCGCCACGCGCCACGGAGCGCCGGCTCGACCCTGAGCGCTCCTGCCGACGGCTGCTGGACGCGGCGATGGACGAGTTCGCCGCCAAGGGGTACGCCGGTGCCCGGGTCCAGGACATCGCCGACCGGGCGGGACTCAACAAGCAGTTGATCGCCTACCACTTCGGCGGCAAGGAAGGGCTGTGGAACGCCCTGAACCAGCGCTGGGCCCGGCGCGAGGAGACGTTCAACCGACCGGATGTACCGCTGGACGAGGTGATGGTGCGCTATCTGCACCAGGCCCTCGACGACCCCCGCGGCCCCCGGCTGTCCGCCTGGACCGGACTGACGGGCGCCGAGCCGGAGGCGGAACGCGAGGACCTGTCGGGCATGGAGCGCCGCAAACAGGCGGGCGAGATCGCGGAGGAGCTCGACCCCGGCGCCGTCCTCCTGCTGCTGATGGGCGCCGTCGCCACCCCCGCGGTGACCCCGCAGACGGTCCGCTCGGTGCTCGGCATGGACCCGGAGTCGCCGGAGTTCCGGGAGTTCTACACCGAACAGCTGCGCCGGATCGTCCGTCGGCTGTCCGAGGGTCCGGGCCCGGACGGACACGGGAACGGGAACGGGAACGAGAACGGAAAGGGGCGCAGGCACGCGGACGGAGGCTGAGCCTGCGGTCCTACGACCAAGGTCCGGGGCGGATCCCGGCATTCCGGCACCGGCACCGGAGTTGTACCGGGCAAGGGGCCTGTCTGGCACCGGACGCCGGGCCCAGGCCTATACCCGACCCAGGAGGAGACACGGGATGCCGGTCCAGCTCAACCACACGATCGTGTACGCCAGCGACAAGCAGCGCTCCGCGGAGTTCCTCGCCGGCCTGCTGGGCTTGGAGGTGCGGCCCCAGTTCGGCCCGTTCCTGCCGGTGGTCACCGCGAACGACGTGGCGCTCGACTTCGCCGACGCGGGGGAGAACCCGATCGCGCCGCAGCACTATGCCTTCCTCGTCTCCGAGGAGGAGTTCGACCTCGTCTTCGGCCGGATCGAGGAGGCCGGACTCACCTACTACGCCGACCCCATGCGCACCCGCCCCGGTCAGATCAACCGCAACGACGGGGGCCGCGGCGTCTACTGGCTCGACCCGGACGGACACGTCCTGGAGATCATCACCCGGCACTACGGCGGCGAATGACCGCCCGGGAAGCCCCATCCGCCGGCCGCCCCCGGCGACTGCCCGCACCCCGGTGGCTCCACCGGCCGCCCGCATCGGGAGGCTACCGCCCGAGGAGCAGCCCGCGGACGAGGAACAGTCCGCGAGCCAGGAGCAGTCCGCGGAGCCGCTCAGGCGCTTCCCGAGCGAGCGCCCGGCAGCGTCCTGAAAGTCCCTGCCGGCCGCGCGGAGCCTCGGGCACCTGGGGGCCTCACCCGCCGGAGTCCCCGCCGCCCTCGTCCTCGGGGCACGGTGTACCGCGCGGCAGCTTGTAGGGGGCCGCGATCCGGTAGACCCCCGGGCGCGGCGCGTCCAGCACCGTCCAGGTGTCCAGGACCGGCTTGTCCTTGCCCTCCGGGGGCGGGCCGCCGAACGTGGGCTCGGCCTTGCGCAGGCAGCCGTTGAGGTTCTCGCCGTCGTGGGAGGGCGGCGCCACCCGGTCGCCGTCCGCGTCGACGAGTCCGAGCCACGGGGAGTAGGGCACTCGCACGAGCACGCGCCCGCTCTCCCGCACACGTACGGTCACGCTCTCCGCGTCGGCGCGCTCCACCGATGCGGAGGCGTCGACCAGCGGCACCGGGTCCTTGACCCGGAAGAGCCGCCAGCTGTCGTCGGACCAGATCTCCTTCAGATACGGCTGGCCCTCCCCCACCAGCTTGGCCTCGGCGACGCCCCCGGCGATGTCGGGCGGGTCGGCGGGGAGGACGACGTAGTGCACGGCCCAGCGGCGCAGCCAGGCGTGGTAGCGCTCGGGGCTGAGGTCCTCTTCGTAGAAGAGCGGGTTGCGCTCCAGGTCGGCCTGCCGGTTCCAGCCGCGGGCCAGGTTGACGTACGGCGCGAGGGCCGAAGCCTCCCGATGGCTGTTGACCGGCACGACCTCGACCCGCGCCCGGTCCGCGTCCGCTTTCCTGAGCTGGGTGAGCAACGGTTCCAGCTCGCGGGACCAGTCGGTGTCGGGCGTGGTGTGCAGTACGTCCCAGGTGGGCTTGCCGATCTGCCAGCCGAACGTCACCAGCAGCGCCAGCGCCATGGCCAGTCCGCGGCGGGACCTCCAGGGCTGCCATCCGTGCCCCACCACGATCGGCACGGCCGCCAGCAGCGCCACGCCGCCGAACAGCAGTCCCAGCCGTTCCACGTTGGAGCCGACCTGCGAGGGGATCGCCCAGGTCAGCACGATGCCCAGGGTGTAGATGGCGCCCCCGACCCGCACCGCCGTCCAGGTCCTGGGGACCAGCAGGACGACCGCGACGGCGCCCAGGACGGGGAAGATCAGCGAAACGAAGGGCATCGGCTGCACACCGGTGAACGGGAAGAGCAGCGCCGAGCAGGCCACCACCGCCGGGGGCGGGAGGGCGACCGCGAACATCGCAGCGGGGCGGCGGGCCAGCAGCAGCGAGGCCGCCACCACCTCCAGGAACAGCCCGGCGACCGGGCTGGCCGCCGTCGCCAGCGCGGCCAGCAACACCGCGAGCGCCGCCCGCGTGTACCGTGCGGGCCGGCTCGCACGCCCGCCGCGCCAGCGGGCCGGCCAGGTCCACACGACCGCCACGGCCCCGAGCCCGAACAGCACACCGAGCGCGAAGGTGACCCGTCCGGAGGCGGCATTGCACGCGAAGGCGAAGGCGCCCCACAGCGAGGGCACCAGCGGCCGGGGCACCGTGCGGGCGAGCAGCAGTGACAGCAGGCCCGCCGACAGCACTCCGGAGATCATCAGCGTGGTGCGGACCCCGATGACGGCCATCAGGTAGGGCGAGATGACGCTGTAGGAGAAGGGGTGCAGCCCGCCGTACCAGGCAAGGTTGTAGGCGGAGCCCGGGTGCTCGCCCGCGAACTCGGCCCAGGCGTCCTGCGCGGCCAGGTCGCCGCCACCGCTGGCGAGGAACCACAGCCAGAGCAGATGGAGGAGCACCGCGACGGCCAGCGTGATGCCGACGACGGGGAGCGGCCGGGTGACGGCTTCGCGGTGGCGCTTCCGGCCCCCGCTCGGCGCCGCGGCCTTCGTGCCGTTCTCGGGGCCGCCGTTCTCGGGGCCGTTCTGGGGGCCGCTCTCGGGAGCCTCCGCTCCGGTGCCCGTTCCCGAACCGGCCCCGGACTGCTCGCCGCCGATCCCGGTTCCGGATTCCTTGCCACCGGTCCCGGCTTCGGGCCCGGAGGACCGATCCGTTCCGGTCCCGGAGGGCTCGCCGGTTCCGGGGCCGGAGGACTCCGTTCCCGCTCCCTCGCCGGAGGTCTCGTCCGTCCCGTCGCCGGAGGTCTCGCCCGTCCCGTCGCCGGAGGTCTCGCCCGTCCCGTCGCCGGAGGTCTCCGGGGCGGTTGCTGACCGGTTCGCAACCGCCGCGCTCCCGGCCGCTTCACCCTTCGGCACCGACTGCTTCCGTTCCGGGCGCTGTCCGGGCACGGGTGTGCGAACGGTGCCCGTGGCGTCGTCCACGCCCGGACTCCCGGCTATCTCACCGGCGCCGGGGTCAGGCTCCGACTCCGGCGTCCGCGGTGGGTGCACAGTGGCCACTGCGCTCTCTCCCAGTCCTCCCCGTACGGATGTGCGGCTCAGATCCGCACGACGTTACCGGACGACACCCCCGCGCTCGCCCCTGCCCCACGCGCTGCGGCGCATACGCCGCGAGTCGCGTGGGGGCTCAGGCGAGCCGTGAGCCGGACATGCCGACCGGAACGGGGGACGCAGTGCGGCGCGGAATGGTTCAGCCGACGCGGGCGAGCTTGTCCCCGAACCCGGGCTCCGTCAGGTCGTCCTGCAGCGCGACGGGCACCTTGACCTGACCCGGACCGTCACCGGCGGTGAGGCTGCCGACCTTGGCGCCCGGACCGGCCTCGTGCGGGATCGTCTTCCCGCTGTCGGTCAGTGCGAGCTTCACCTTGAGGCCCGGCCAGCCCACGGCGGTCACGTCCTTGGTGGCCACCACGGGGGTCCGATTGCCCAACTGGTCGTCCACATAGCCGACGACCTGGCCCTTCTCGACCACCTTCCGCGCGGCGAGCGCGTCCTGACCGGCATCGATCAGCTTCTTGCTGGCGGCGAGCACGGTGTCCAGGATCGAGGGCTGGTACTGGCCCAGCACCGCGCCGATGATCAACTGCTTGGTGCCTCCGATCTCCTTCTCCGCCGCGAACAGCAGGTTGCCGCCCGCCTTGGTGGTCGTGCCCGTCTTGATGCCCACGACACCGTCCATCGGAACCAGCCTGTTCCAGTTGGACTGCTTCTTGCCGTTGGTGTCCTGGTAGGAGGGCTGCCGCACCACCTCCCGGAACAGCGGGCTCTCCATCACCTTCTTGCCCAGCTTGACCTGGTCGGCGGCGGTGCTCACCGTCGAGGCGGTCAGCCCGCTGGGATCGGTGTAGTGGGAGTTGGTCATACCCAGATCCTCGGCGGCGGCGTTCATCTTCTTCACGAACGCCTTCTCCGACCCCGCGTCCCAGCGCGCCAGCAGCCGTGCCACGTTGTTCGCGGAGGCGATCATGATGGCGTCCAGCGCCTCGCGCTGGGTGATCTTGTCGCCGGCCTGGACCTTGACGGTCGACTCGTTCTGCGCGCTCAGCCCCGCCTCGTCCTCGGCCTTCTGGTCGACAGGGATCAACTCGCCCTTCGACCCCTTCTTGACCGGGTGGTCGCGAAGTATGACGTAAGCGGTCATCACCTTCGCGACACTCGCGATCGGCACCGGCTTCTGCTTGCCGTGGCTGCCGAACGAGCCGAGACCGTCCACGTCGATCACCGCCTGCCCCTCGGAGGGCCAGGGCATGTCGGGCTCGGAGCCCTCGAACGTGTACGTGTCGGAAGCCGTCATCGACAGCTCCGGATCCGGCAGCGGGCGCACCGCCTGGACAACGACGAAGATCACCGCGAGGAGCAGCACCAGCGGCGTCCAGATCTTCACCCGGCGGGTGAAGGTGCGCATCGGGGTCTCGGGCGGCGGCGGGCTGTTGGTGAGCTGCGCCAGCAGGTCCAGCGGCTGCTGTCGGCCGCCGCTCCCGGCCGCCTCCGGGCTGCCCGGCATCGGCTGCTGCCGAGTGCGCTCCGGCTCGCTCTCCGCGGGGCTCGGCGCCGGCGCCTGCGTGCCCGACGCGCCCGCGGCGGGCGGCGCGGCCGAGGCCGTCGCCCACGGGTTCGCCGTCGTGGCGGCGGGGGACTCCGGAGGCGACGCCGGTCTGCCGGGCGCCGCCACGGCAGCTCCCGCCTCCGGCGGGGCCGGCTGGGCGGCGGTGCGGGGCTCGTCCGTGGACCGGAGCGGGACGAACTGGCTGGTCCGCTCGGCGTCCGACTCCGCGGCGCCGGTCCGGCCCCGGGCGGAACCGTCCCGCCGGGCCTCCCCGCCGTCCTTGCCGGGCTTGCCGTCCCTGTCGTCCTTGTCGTCCCTGTCGTCCTTGTCGGCCCTGCTGTCCTCGGCGTTCTCGCTGCCCCGTGCGCGAGGGTCGGAGGCGCCCGCGGGGGCAGCCGAACCCTTTCCTCCGGACTGCTCGGGCCGACCCGGCTTTCCCTGCTTCCCGGCACCGGCGGAGCCCTCGCCCGGCTTCGTGTCCGGCGCGCGGAAGATCGCGGTCGGCTGGTCGACGGCCTTCGCACGGCCGCCGTTCTCGGTGCTCCCGTCGGTCCCGTCGGTCCTGACGCCGTCCTCGGCGTCCGCCGCTTCTCCGGCGCCCTTGGAGGCTCCGAAGAACGCCGAGGTCAGCCGCTCGGCGCGGTCGGCGGCCGCGGCGTCGTCGCTCTTGTCAGCGGTGTCGCCCCTGCGCCGGACGACGCCGAACATGGCGGTCGGCGCGTCGCCCTGCGGGGCCGGGGCGGCCGCGTCGGCACCCTTGTCCGCTTCAGCTCCGGAGGCGGTGCCTGTGGAGGCGTCCGCGGCGGTCTCATCCTCCGGCTTCGGCCGGTAGGGCAGATCGGTGGCAGAAGCGCCGTCGGGAGCCTTCCCGGCCCTCCCGACAGCGCCGCGGTCCCCGCCGTCCGAGGTGCCGTCCGGGGCATCGCCCGCTCCGTCCGAGGTGCCGTCAGAGGCGCCGTCCGTCCGTTCCGGAACGCTGTCGCCCGACACCCAGGCGGCCACGGCGGACTTCAGCCGCTCGTCCTTGGCATCGCCCTGCGCCGGATCGCCGTCCCGCGGCGAGCCCTCGCCGTCAGCCGCGCCGCGGGGCGCCCCGTCGCCGGTTCCGCCCGGCTCGGTGGCATCACCCGCCGCGACCCCTTCCGAGCCCGCAGACGCGGACGAGTCCGCGGACTCGTCCGCAGGCTCGGACGACTCGCTCGGCTCGTCCGGTCCTGTCGTGCTGTCCGGCTCCCCGGCGGGGGGCGCGGGGGAGGGAATCACCGAGGGTGCGGCGTCCTGGGTCGTCGTACCCGCGCCGTTCTGCCCTGCGGAGCCCGATGACGGCTTCTTTTCAGCCGTCTCGTCGGGTCGCGCAACCGACCCGCCACTCCCCGTCGTCTCCCCCGACGACCTCTCCCGCTCCGACCTGTCGGGGGATTCGCCCGCCACCGATGCCTCCTGATGCTGCTGCTCGCCGCTCGCCATACCAGTTAACAGTGTCCTGTGCACCGAGGGCGCCACCGGCATGGCAGCACTCCCCCGGAGGGCGGCCTCCGAGGCCTCCCCCTGCAGCAGACGAGAACGACATACCTACTGGTTCCCTCCCATAAGGTCCGCGCACTCTCGACAGACCATTGTGAGAGGGGTCACCCTGTCATTCATCCACGCGGGGAGGCATGGATGGGCAGGAGCCGCAGAACAATTCCCGAGGAGTTGCTGCTGCTCGCCCTGGACCCGGCCACGGGTACCACGGCGCAGCCGCAGTCGCTCGACCTCGGCCTGGCCGGAGCGCAGCTAGTGGAGCTGGCTCTGGCCGGACGGATAGCCCCTGATGGGGATCGTATCGCCGTGGTGCTGCCACGGCCGACCGGAGATCCGACGCTGGACTCGGCGCTGGAACTGCTGCGCAGGCGCGGCAGCCCGGTGCGCGCGGTCCACTGGATCGGCGGGCCCCGGTTGGGGCTGCGCCAAACCTATCTCACACATCTGGAACGGTGTGGCATGGTGCACGCCGTTTCCGGCCAGATGTGCGGAGTGCTGCCGACGACGCGCTACCAGGCGACGGAGACAGCCATCAGCCGGGAGATCAGGGCCCGGCTCGACACCGCGATCCGCACCGGGGTCCCACCGGACCCACGGACAGCGGCGCTCGCCGCGCTGGCCCACGCGGTCGGACTCGGCAAGCACCTCTACCCCGGCAACGAGGGACGGTCCTGCCGATCCCGGCTGCGGGACCTCATCAGGCACGACCCGATGGGCGGCCTCGTCGCGCACGCGGTGATGGACGTCCAGAACGGCGCCGGGGCGCAGCCGCGGCGAGCTCAGGCGAGCGCGGCGAGCGGTCCCCCGCCGGGGCGCCCGGCCGCGCGGGCGACGGCGTCCACCGCGGGTCCGGCCCGGCATCTGCCGGAGCAGTCCCGGCACATGGCGGGCGGCATGGTCCGAGCGGGAGCACGCTGACGTTCGCCGCTGTCCGGACCGTCCCGTGCGGGCCGGAGGCACGGCACCAGCCGGAGGCAGGGCACCCTCCGGAGCACGCAGAGCACCACGAGCACGCACGGCACCGCACAGGAGCGGCGGGCGCCGCGCGCCTGCGGGGCACATCCGACGCCCGCGGCAGGCCGCGGGCCGCCGCGCCGGCCGTCGGTACGCCCTCGGAGCGGTGCGGGTACCAGGACGCATGCGCGGGCTCGCGGTCCGGCCGTCTCACGGCGACGACCGGATCCGCGTCCCCGCGCATGCGTTTTCGTCCCCGCATGCGCCTACCGCTGTACTCGAATCCGCACTCTCTGTTGTCATTTTCCAGCGCGAGCGCACATGTTGGTGGCAATCTGCTGGAGTAGTCGTACTTACACGGAGGTGCGGTCCCGTGGCGTCGAACGTCAACCCCACAGTCCGGCGTCGCCGACTCGGCCAGGAACTGCGCCGTCTGCGCGAGCAGCGGGGCATGACGGCCGAGGAGGTCGCGGACCGGCTGCTGGTCTCCCAGTCGAAGATCAGCAGACTGGAGAACGGCCGCCGCAGCATCAGCCAGCGGGACGTGCGCGATCTGTGCGGCGTCTACGAGGTCGAGGACCGGCGCATAGTCGACTCGCTGATGCAGATGGCCAAGGAGTCGCGCCAGCAGGGCTGGTGGCACGCGTTCGGAGACATCCCCTACAGCGTCTACATCGGGCTGGAGACGGACGCCGCCTCGCTGCGCGTCTACGAGCCCCAGGTGGTACCGGGGCTGCTGCAGACGCGGCCGTACGCGGAGGCGGTGGTCGCCGGTGCCCTGCCGGAGGCCGGTGCGGCGGACATCGAGCGCCGGGTGCAGGTCCGGATGCGCCGCCAGGAGCGCATCCGGGAGGACCGTACCCCGCTGCGGCTGTGGGCGGTGCTGGACGAGTCGGTGCTGCGCCGGGAGGTGGGCGGCAGGCACACGATGGCCGAACAGCTCGAGTACCTCAACGAGATGTCGCAGCAGCCCCATGTGACGCTCCAGGTCATGCCGTTCTCGATGGGCGCGCATCCGGGGGTGAACGGGCAGTACGCCATTCTGGAGTTCCCGGAGGCGTCGGACTCGACCGTCATCTACCTGGAGGGCGTCACCAGTGACCTCTACCTGGAGAAGGCGAACGACGTGCAGAACTACAGCGTCATGTACGAGCACCTGCGGGCGCAGGCGCTGAACCCGGACCAGACGCGCGAGTTCATCGAGGACGTGGCCAAGGAGTACGCGCGGGGCTGAGCACCGGGCGCGAGCCCCGCCCACGCGGGGAGGAACCAGGAGCACCGTTTCGCGGAGTGGACGGCCCGGCGGCTGGAGCTGCCGGGCCGTCCGGCATGTGCCGGGAGGAAGTGCAGGAAAAAGCGGGGAGGCTACACCGCAGCGCACCGCGATGTGAAGAGCTGCTTGGAATATGCCATCCGGTTGAGTGAACGACAACGTCGCGCGCCCGAATCGCCGCGTAATGTCGTTCGCACGTCAGGAACAACCCGGAAGAACCGGAGCAGACATGCCGATTCAGCAAGGAACCACCCATGCCTGGACCAAGTCCAGCTACTCCACCGGCAACGGGGCCTGCGTGGAGGTGAAGTCGCCGTCCGTGCGCACGGTGGCGGTACGGGATTCCAAGGAGCCGCAGGGACCCGCGCTCAGCTTCCTGCCGGAGGCGTGGGACGCGTTCGTGGCCCGCGTCGGCTCCGGGGGCTCCGCGACCGGCCGGGCCTGAGCCGGCAGCAGCAGTCCGTACAGCGCCGGCGGCAGGTCCGCCCCGCGCTGGACCGTGCCGTACCCGTGGCACCGGAGCCCTCTCGACTGGCCCGCCGTCCCGGCCGAGGGGGCTCGGCACCGCCGACGCGGCGCCTGCTCAGCGCAGCCGGTGCGCGGGGTGGCCGCCCCCGGGATGGCCAGGACGAGGGGCGCGACCAACTCCGCGCTCCGACGAGGGACGCGACCAACTCCGCTCTCCCCGGCCCCGCGTTCGCGGCGGCTTCGTCCAGATCCGCGAAACATGCCTCCCAGCGTTCGCGCGGGTCCCCCGGAGAACCGGAGCAGGGCCAGCCGGGCACCGAACCCCGCGGGCTGCAGCACATACGGCACCGGCGCCGGGCACCGGTGGGAGTGGCCGGTGGCCGACGTGGCGGTCGTCCTCGCCCCGGCACGGGCCCGCGGGCTCACCGGGCAGGGTCTGCCGGTGAACGCGGCGAACTCATGCGGTGACCCCGCCCGGTGTCTCAGAGCCGACGACCGGGTCCGCCCGCTCGCCCTGGAAGTGCCGCACGAGCTGGGTGGCGACGGCGTGCGCCGCGCGGGAGGGCCGACGGCGCCGGGGGCGGGCGAGGTGGACGGAGATGTGCGGGAGGGAGGGGCCGGGCACCTCGGCGAGGCGGCCGTCGCGCAGCGCCGCGGCGACGTTGGCGCGCGGCAGGACGGTGAGTCCGAGCCCGGCCGCCACACAGGAGCGTGCGGCTTCGATGCTGCCGAACCGGGTCAGCCGCGGCGGGGTGCCGGCGACCGCCTGGAGGCGCGCGGCCAGTTGGTCGCTGTAGGAGCAGCCCTGCTCGTGCAGGAAGAAGCTCTCCCGTGCCAGCTCCTGCCAGGTCGCGGCCCGTTCGCGGTCGGCCAGCGGATGGTCGGGTGCACAGAGCAGGACCAGGGGCTGTTCGGCGACGCGTTCGGTGGTGACGCCGGTCTGGTCCACCACGTCTTCCAGCAGCAGGGCGCAGTCCAGTCTGCCCGCGCGCAGCGCCGCCACGGCGTCCGCGGTCCCGTGCGGCTCCAGGTGCACTTCCACCTGCGGGTGGCGGCGGCGCAGCGCGACGATCACCGCGGGCAGGTGGGCCGAGCACAGCGTCTCGCCGGCGCCGACCACCACGGTGCCGCTGACCGGCCCGTCCTCGGTGGCGGCCGCCAGCAGCCGGGACTCGGCCTCCAGGACCTCTTCGGCGTGGGCGAGCAGCCGCCGCCCCGCGTCGGTGAGCAGTGCTCCCCGTGCGAGCCGGTCGAAGAGCCGGGTGCCCAGCATCTTCTCCAGGGATCTGATCTGCACCGTGACCGTGGACTGGGCGAGCCGCAGTTCGGCGGCGGCACCGGTGAAGCTCTCGGTTCTGGCGAGTGCGGCGAAGGTTTCCAGCAGCCGGGTGTCCATGCCCGGACCCTAGCAATGCCATCGAGAGATTCGATCGCACTCATGCATAACTATCGTTGGTAATAATGCCGCGCGGGTGCAAAAGTTCAGGCATGACTTCCTCGGCAGCTTCCACGTCCTCCTCCACCTCAGAAACCTCCTCGACCCCCGCAGCCACAGCCGCTACGGATGTTCTCCGCTACTCGGCGTTCACCTCCGACCCCGACGGCGGGAACCCGGCCGGGGTCGTCCTCGACGCCGCGCATCTCGACGCACGGCAGATGCTGGCGATCGCCGCCGAGGTCGGGTACTCCGAGACGGCGTTCGTCACCGCCCGCGACGACGGGCAGCGCCGATTCACGCTGCGCTACTTCAGTCCGCTCGCCGAGGTCGCCTTCTGCGGGCACGCCACCGTCGCCGTCTCGGTGGCCCTCGCCGGGCTGCTCGGCCCCGGTGAGCTGGTCTTCGAGACGCCCGCGGGCGAGATCCGGGTGGCGACCGCGGCCGACGACCGCGGTGCCGTGCGGGCGGCCCTCACCAGCGTCCCCACCAGGTCGCGTCCCGCACGGGACGCCGAGGTGGACGCCACGCTCACGGCGCTGGGCTGGGGCCGGGCCGACCTGGATCCGGCGCTGCCCGCGCACGTGGCCTTCGGCGGCAACGAACACCTGGTGCTGGCCGCCGCCTCCCGGGCCCGGCTGGCCGATCTGGACTACGACTTCGACGCGCTCGCCGACATCATGCGGCAGCACGGCTGGACGACGGTGCACCTGGTCTGGCGGGAGAGCGACGAACGCTTCCACGCCCGGGACCCGTTCCCCGTCGGCGGGGTCGTCGAGGACCCGGCGACCGGCGCCGCGGCGGCCGCCTTCGGAGGCTATCTGCGCGCCCTCGGGCTGCTGCCCGCCTCGGGTGAGGTCGCCGTGCGGCAGGGCGAGGACATGGGGCGGCCGAGCGATCTGACCGTCCGCATCGCACCGGACGACGCACGGGTGCGGGTCAGCGGCCATGCGGTGCCGATCGACGGGTGACTCCGGCCGGACCGTGCGCCCGCCCGTGCACCGGAAGCCGGCCCGCCCGGCCGTCCCCGCGGGGCGGCCCGGGCTGCTCGCGGGGAGGGTGCCGGAGCGCGGCCGCGTCCGGCGGGCTGGGCCGACAGGCGTCCGGCGGACTCCGGCCGACTGGGCTACGCGTGGCCGACCGGGCTACGCGCGGCCGACCGGGTCACGCGCGCGGGTAGCGGGCCAGCCACCCCGGGGACGCGGAGCCGGGCTCGTGCAGCGCGGGGCCCTGCGTCATCTCCATGGCGAAGTCGTCGGCCAGCTCCAGGATCGTCGCGCGGCCTTCGATCTCGGCCACCCAGCCGGGCGGAAGTGACGTTTCTCCATGCATGGCGCCCAGCAGGTTCCCGCAGACGGAACCGGTGGAGTCGCTGTCCCCGCCGTGGTTGACGGCCAGCAGCAGACCGTGCCGGACATCCTCGGCGACCAGCGCGCAGTAGACCCCGATGGACAGCGCCTCCTCGGCCGTCCAGCCCTCCCCCAGCGCCGCCACCCGCTCCGGCGAGGGCATGCCCTGGCGAACGGCGCCCAGTGCGCGCTTGAGCGCGTCGGTCGTCTCCTGATGCCCCGGCCGGGCCGCCAGCTGCACCAGAGCGCGCTGGACGGCGGTGTCCAGGTCCTCGCCCCTCGCGAGGGTGTGGACGATCGCGGCGAAGGCCCCGGCGGCCAGGCAACCGGTGGGGTGCCCGTGCGTCTGCGCGGCGCACTCCACCGCGAGTTGGAAGACCAGCCCCGGCTCCCAGCCCACCAGCAGCCCGAACGGCGCCGAGCGCATGACCGTGCCGCAGCCCTTGGACTGCGGGTTCTTCGGCTGCTCCAGGGTGCCCATGCGAGCGTCCGCCAGCCCACTGAGGCAGGCGTTGCCCGGTGCCCTGCGGGCGTAGAGCCACTCCTCGCGGGCGAGCCAGCCGTCGTCCGCGCGGCGTTCGTCCGGGCCCCAGTCGCGCTGGGTGGCGGCCCAGCGGCGGTAGGCGGCGTGCACGTCGGTCGGCGGGTGCCACGCTCCGGTGTCCCGGCGCACATGGGCGCGGATGAGGCCGTCGACGGTGAACAGCGTCATCTGGGTGTCGTCGGTGACCGCTCCTCTGCGCCCGTACGCGGGCACATAGTCGGTGACGCCCTCCTGGCCGCACTTCCCGCGGATGGCGGCCAGCGAGTCGAACTCGACCCCGGCGCCGAGCGCATCGCCCAGCGCTCCGCCCAGCAGGCAGCCGCGCACCCGGCTGCGGAAGTCCTGCTGCTCGGACCGGCCCCATATGGCCGTCACGCCACCGTCCCCGCCGCCCGCGCCTGTCACGATCCGCTGCCCCTCCTCCGTTCGTGGCCCCCGCACTCTAGTCAAGGAACGGGCCGGACGGAGGAGGGCCGCGGGAGCCGTCCGGTGCGGCCCGGGTTTCCGGGACGGGGACCGGACGGCGCGGCGTCACACCAGCGGCAGCAGCTCCGGCAGCCGCCCGTCCGAGGCGTGTGCGGCCGCGACGCGTTCGGCCGGGACCTCGCCGTAGCCGGTGGTGCGCGGACGCGCCGGGCGGCCCGCTGCGTCCGCGATGGCGACCAGGTCCTTGATGGACCGGTAGGAGCCGTAGGAGGAGCCCGCCATCCGGGAGATGGTCTCCTCCATGAGGGTGCCGCCCAGGTCGTTGGCGCCGGAGCGGAGCATCTCGGCGGCGCCCTCGGTGCCGAGTTTGACCCAGCTCGTCTGGATGTTGGGGATCCACGGGTGCAGCAGCAGCCGGGCCATGGCGGTGACGGAGCGGTTCTCCCGGTCCGTGGGGCCGGGGCGGGCGATACCGGCGAGGTAGACGGGCGCGTTGGTGTGGATGAAGGGCAGCGTCACGAACTCGCTGAATCCGGCCAGCCCCTTCTCCCGCGCGGACTGCTGGGTGCGGGCCAGCAGCCGCAGATGGCCCAGCCAGTGCCGGGGCTGGTCCACGTGCCCGTACATCATCGTGGACGTGGAGCCCAGGCCCACCTCGTGCGCCGTGGTGACGACGTCGAGCCAGGTCGCGGTGGGCAGCTTGCCCTTGGTGAGGATCCAGCGGACCTCGTCGTCCAGGATCTCCGCGGCCGTGCCCGGGATGGAGTCCAGTCCGGCCTCCTTGGCGGCCGTCAGCCACTCGCGGACGGACATACCGGTGCGGGAGGCGCCGTTGACCACCTCCATCGGGGAGAAGGCGTGCACGTGGATGCCCGGGACGCGCTCCTTGACCGCGCGGACGATGTCGAAGTAGGCGGTGCCGGGCAGGTCCGGGTGGATGCCGCCCTGCATGCACACCTCGACCGCGCCCACGTCCCACGCCTGCTGGGCGCGGTCGGCGACCTGCTCCAGCGACAGGGTGAAGGCGTCGGCGTCGGTGCGGCGCTGCGCGAACGCGCAGAAGCGGCAGCCCGTGTAGCAGACGTTGGTGAAGTTGATGTTGCGGGTGACCACGTACGTCACGTCGTCGCCGACCGCGTCGCGGCGCACGTCGTCCGCCGTGCGGCAGAGCGCGTCCAGCGCCGGTCCGTCGGCGTGCAGCAGGGCGAGGGCCTGCTCGTCGGTGAGCCGCGTGGGGTCCTCGGCGGCCTGGCCGAGCGCCTCGCGCACATCCGCGTCGACCCGCTCGGGCACCATCCCGGGCGCCGCGCGCTCGCGCAGCTCCTCCCAGTCGCCGTAGACCTCGTCGAAGTCGTCCCGGCGGTCGCCGGTGCGGCCCTCGGTGTCGATGCTGCGGTGCAGATCGGTGCGGCCCATCGGGGTGAAGCCCTCGTCCGGCTCCTGCCAGGGCAGCCCCTGGGGGCGTACCCCGGCGCGTGCCAGCCCCGTCTCCGGGTCGGCCAGCGCCTGTACGTGCGGCAGCACCCGCGGGTCCAGCCACGGCTCGCCGCGCCGGACGAACTCGGGGTAGACGGCCAGCCGCTCGCGCAGCTCGAACCCGGCCGTGCGGCTGTGCTCCGCCAGCTCGTCGATGTGCGGCCAGGGGCGCTCGGGGTTGACGTGGTCGGGGGTGAGCGGGGAGACGCCGCCCCAGTCGTCGATGCCCGCGTCGATCAGCCGCGCGTACTCGGCGTCCACCAGGTTGGGCGGGGCCTGGAGGCAGCCGGAGGGGCCCAGCAGCAGCCGCGCCACGGCGACGGTGGCGACCAGGTCGTCCAGCTCCGCGTCCGGCATGCCGCGCATCGCGGTGTCCGGCTTGGCGCGGAAGTTCTGGATGATCAGCTCCTGGACACCGTGGTAGGCCCGCTGCACCCGGCGCAGCGCGAACAGCGAATCGGCGCGCTCCTCGTACGTCTCGCCGATGCCGATGAGCAGTCCGCTGGTGAAGGGGACGTTCGAGCGGCCGGCGTCCTCCAGCACCCGCAGGCGCACCGCCGGCTCCTTGTCGGGCGAGCCGAAGTGCGGCGCTCCCGGTTCGCTCCACAGCCGTTCGGCGGTGGTCTCCAGCATCATGCCCATGGAGGGCGCGACGGGCTTGAGCCGCTGGAAGTCGGTCCAGGACAGCACCCCGGGGTTGAGGTGCGGCAGCAGGCCGGTCTCCTCCAGGATGCGGATGGAGACCGCACGGACGTAGGCGAGGGTGTCGTCGTACCCCTCGGCCTCCAGCCAGGCCCGGGCCTCGGGCCAGCGGTCCTCGGGCTTGTCCCCGAGGGTGATCAGCGCTTCCTTGCAGCCCAGTTCGGCGCCGCGGCGGGCGATGTCGAGGACCTCGTCCATCGACATGTACATCCCGTGCCCCTCGCGGCGCAGCTTGCCGGGCACGGTGACGAAGGTGCAGTAGTGGCACTTGTCGCGGCACAGCCTGGTGAGGGGCAGGAAGACGCTCTTGGAGTACGTGATGACACCGGGCCGGCCGGCCGCCGCCAGGCCCGCGTCCCGCACCCGGGCCGCCGACGCGGTGAGGTCGGCGAGGTCGTCGCCCCGCGCCTGGAGGAGCACCGCGGCTTCCGTCCCGTCGAGCGCGACCCCGTCCCGCGCCCGCTTCAGGGCCCGCCGCATCGCGTTGGCCGTCGGCGTCTGTCCGTGTGAGGTCATCCTCCGAGCGTAGCCCGCGGCGCGGACGGCCGGGAGCGGGGTGACCTGCGGACTCCGGCGGTGTTCCGACGCGGGGGCACCGGGGCCACGCCCCGCGCGCCCCGGACCGGACGCCGGCCCGCCGCACCGGTCACAGGTACCGCGCGTGGTCGTCCAGGGTGCGCAGCACCTCTGTCTCGGAGCCGGAGGGCAGGTGCGGCAGCACCTCCTCGGCGCCCGGGTCCCGGTAGTGGCGCAGCTTTCCCGGGGAGGGGAGGACGTAGCCGGGCACGACCGCGGGGCCGCCGGTGCGCCCGGCGGCCCGCCAGCCGTCCCGGAGGGCCGGGACGGCCTCCCCCAGCCCGCTGCCGCCGGGCGGCGCCGGCGGACGTGGTGCTGGCGCCGGGTGCCCGGCCGGCCCGGTGGAGTGCGCTAGCGGGTGCCGACGGTCTCCGTGTCGCGGCCGGAGCGCAGGATCCTGCCGGGGACGGCGCCGGTCACCCGGTCGTCGCGGACGGTCTCGACTCCGTTGACCCAGACTCCGACGACTCCGGTGGCCCGGGAGTCCAGCCGCGGACTGTCGCCGGGCAGGTCGTGCACGAGGGTCGCCTGGCCCGCGTCGATCCGCTCCGGGTCGAAGAGCACCAGGTCGGCATGGCAGCCCTCGCGGACCCGGCCGCGGTCGCGCAGTCCGAACAGCCGGGCCGGTTCGTCGGTGAGCATCCGCACGGCGCGCTCCAGCCCGACCAGCTTCCGGCCGCGCAGGCAGTCGCCCAGAAAGCGTGTGGTGTAGGGCGCTCCGCACATGCGGTCCAGGTGGGCGCCCGCGTCCGAGCCGCCGAGCAGGACGTCCGGGTGCTCCCAGGTCCGCCTGCGCAGCTCCCAGCTCGCCGGGTCGTTGTCGGTGGGCATCGGCCACAGCACCGTGCGCAGGTCGTCCTCGGCGCAGATGTCCACCAGGCAGGCGAAGGGGTCCTGGCCCCGCTCGGCGGCGATGTCGCCCACGACGCGGCCGGTCAGCCCTCCGTTCGCGGAGGCGTAGGTGTCGCCGACGATGTACCGGTCGAAGCGGGCCAGGCGGCGGAAGACGCCCGCTTCCTCGCTGTCCGCGTGGCGCAGCAGCTCCGCGCGGACGCCGGGGTCGCGCAGCCGCGTGAGGCGTTCGGGCAGCGGCAGCCCGAGGATGTCGCCCCAGCCGGGGATCAGGTTGAGCGCGCAGAAGCTGCCCAGTGACATGTTCATCGGGGTGAGGATGGGCATGGTGAGCGCGACGACGCGGCCGCCTTCCCGGCGGGCCTGCTCGGCGGCGGCCAGTTGGCGCGGCACCCGGTCCGGGACGGCGGCGTCGATGGTGAGCACGTTCCAGTTCAGTGGCCGTCCGGCGGCGGCCGACATCCGGGTGAACAGGTCGATCTCCGCGTCGGAGAACTGGTCGAGGCAGCCGGTGACGATGGCCTCGATCTGGGTGCCCTCGTGCTCGCCGACGGCGCGGGAGAGCGCCAGCAGCTCCGCCGGTGCGGCGTGCCGGGAGGCCACCGGGTTGCCGTCGCCGTCGGAGTGGGTGTTGGAGCGCGTGGTGGACAGGCCCCAGGCGCCCGCTTCCATCGCCTCGTGCAGGAGCCGCACCATCCTGTCGGTCTGGTCCGCGTCGGGCTGCCCGCCGACGGCTTCCTGCCCCATGACGTACCGGCGGAGTGCGCAGTGGCCCGCCATGAAACCGGCGTTGACCGCGGTCCGCCCTTCCAGCGCGGTCAGGTAGTCGTCGAAGGAGTGCCAGTCCCAGGGCGCTCCCTCCTCCAGCGCGACCAGTGACATGCCTTCCACCTTGGCCATCATCCGCCGGGTGTAGTCGGCGTCCTGGGGGCGTTCGGGGTGGAGCGGGGCCAGGGTGAAGCCGCAGTTGCCGCCGACGACGGTGGTGACGCCGTGGTTCATGGAGGGCGTGGCGTAGGGGTCCCAGAACAGCTGCGCGTCGTAGTGGGTGTGCGGGTCCACGAATCCGGGCGCGAGCACGAGTCCGGTGGCGTCCTGGCTGCTGCGGGCCTCCTCGCGGAGCGTGCCGGGTTCGGCGACGTGGGCGATCCGGCCGTCCCGGAGGGCGACGTCGGCCCGGTGGGCGGGCGCCCCGGTGCCGTCGACGACGGTGGCGCCCGTGATGAGGTGGTCGAGCATGCTGCGGGGTCCTCCTTCGGTCGTCCTGCGCCGGCACCGCCGCACGTGGCGCCGGGCGGTGCCGGGGCGGCGGGCGGTGCCGGGGCGGCGGGCCGGGGCGGCGGTCGGGGTCAGCCGTTGCGGGCCGCGTCGCGGAAGCGGGTGGTGCGGTGCACCGGGTCGGTGTCGATGTGCGGGATGACGTGCTCGCCGATGAGCTTGATGGTGTTCATGGTGTCCTCGTACGGGATGCCGATGGGGAGCCCGAAGGAGAGCTGGTCGGCTCCCGCCTGCTCCCAGCGCTTGCACTGGCGGAGCACCTCTTCGGGGTTGCCGCAGATCATCAGTTCCTCGGCGATGAGCAGGTCGACGACCTCCTCGGTGTATTCCGGGATCAGTTCGGGCCACTGCGGGATGCCCTGGGGGCGGGGGAAGGTGTCGTGGTAGCGGAAGAGCAGCGACTGGAGGTAGTTGAGCCCGCCCTCGACGGCGATCCGCCTTGCCTTCTCGGTGGTCTCCGCGCAGATCGCGGTGGAGGTGACCATGACGTTGTCGTTGACGAAGTCCCCGACGGGCCGCGCGTCCTCGACCGCGCCCTTGTAGGACTCCAGCACCCACTCCATGTCGGAGACCTTCTGGACGCTGAAGCCCAGCACTCCCAGCCCCTTCTTCGCGGCCATCGCATACGACGGCGGCGACCCGGCCGCGTACCACATCGCGGGGTGTGAACCCCCGTACGGCTTGGGGAGGATCTTGCGTGGGGGCAACGACCAGTGCTTCCCCTGAAACCCCTGGTACTCGTCCTGGAGCCACATCCTGGGGAACTCGGCGATCGTCTCCTCCCAGATCTCCTTGGTGTGGTTCATGTCGGTGACGCCCGGCAGGAACCCCAGGATCTCGTGCGAGCCGGCGCCGCGGCCGGAGCCGAACTCGAAGCGCCCGCCGGAGAGGTGGTCGAGCATGGCGACCCGCTCGGCGACCTTCACCGGGTGGTTGACCTGCGGGAGCGGGTTGAAGATGCCCGAGCCCAGGTGGATGCGGTCGGTGGCGTGCGCGAGGTAGCCGAGGAAGACGTCGTTGGCGGACAGGTGGCTGTACTCCTCCAGGAAGTGGTGCTCGGAGGCCCAGGCGTACTTGAAGCCGGAGGCGTCCGCCTGGATGACGTACTCGGTCTCCTCGACCAGTGCCCGGTGCTCGGCCTGCGGCTCGGCCTGGGCCCGCGCGGCGGGCACGTATCCCTGAACAAAGAGCCCGAACTCCACGGTGTCATCTCCTTGGGCGGTGCTGCGGATTTTCTGACGGAGCGTCAGATCTCACTGGGGCCGACTCTGGCACCGGGCCGCGGGGCCGTCAATACGACGGAGGGCCTGCAGCCGGACAGGGAAGGGGCGCCGCGCACGTGAAGAGAAGGTGAAGAGCCGATCACCGACAGCGGGAGGACTTGCGAAGTCTTCCTGGTGGAATTCTGCGCACTGTCGCATTCACCGGCGCTGACGTTCCACACGCGAAGGAGCAAATTTCCACGTCCTGCGTGTCCCGGGTGTCGGCGCCGCGACGCCCGTTCGCGATTCCGCCCGCCGGCCCCGCCGACGCCGCGAGCACACTCGCGGGGCACCGGCGGACAGACGGGCGCACAGGCAAACAGGCACGGGCACGGGCACCCGCGCACACCGGCACACGGGACCGCGCGGACGGGACCTAGCGCTCGCCCAGGAGCGGGGCGACGTCCTGGGCGAAGAGGGCCAGTTGGTCGAGCAGCTCCTCGGCGGACCGGCTGCGGAAGCGCAGCTGGAGCTGGGTGACGCCCATGGCGAGGTAGGGGCGGAGCGCTTCGGCGACGGCGTCGGGCGCACCGTGGTGGGTGCGGCGGCCCACATCCCAGGCGGGGCGGCCGACGTAGAGGGGCTCGGCGAGGGCGCCGACGGTGAAGGGCTCCCCGGCCAGCCCGGCATCCGAGCGGAGCCGGCGGATGCGGTCGATCTTGGGCGGCAGCGCCTCGCGCGGGTCGCCCTGCGGGAGCCAGCCGTCTCCGCGCAGCGCGGCGCGGCGCACGGCGCGGGGCGAGGAGCCTCCCACCCACAGGGGCGGCCGCGGGCGCTGCACGGGGCGCGGCTGCTGGCCCAGGTCGGCGAAGGCGTAGTGGCTGCCCGCGAAGGAGGGGAACTCCTCCTCGCCCAGAGCCGCCTTCAGCGCGTCGACGGACTCGTCCAGCAGCGCACCGCGCGCGGCGAAGTCGACGCCGAGCGCCGCGAACTCCTCGCGCACATGTCCGGCGCCCACGCCGAGGACGAGCCGCCCGGCGGAGAGGCGGTCGACAGTGGCGTACTGCTTGGCGACGGCGAGGGGGTGACGCAGTCCGACGACGGCGACGTGGCTGAGCAGGGCGACGCGTTCGGTGGCGGCGGCCAGGAAGGCGAGGGTGGCCACCGGGTCGTACCAGACGGTGCTCATGGCGCCGGCCAGCCTGCGGGGCACGGCCACGTGGTCGCAGCAGCCGATGTAGGCGTATCCGTGCCGGTCCGCGGCGCGGGCGACGGCCTCCAGTTCGGCGGGGCCGGCGGCGGCCTCCCAGGGCTCGGCGTAGAGGGTGCTCTGCGACTGGACCGGTAGCTGGATGCCGAAGGCCGTCCGCCCGGGAGGGAAAGTCAGCACCGGACCATCGTGTGACTTGACGGTACGTCAGACAAGGGTCTGCGCTACAGGGTCCAGGAATCCACACGACGGACCAGGTGCCTGAGAATCGCTCAGGGGTGCTAGCCTCAGCGCCGCGTGGCGCGTTTGCGCTCGGTAATCAGGAGTACTGATTCCGCATCTGGCTGCGCGCGCTGCGCCACTGAGGGAACATGGCACGACTGCTGTTCACTGATCAGTTCGCGAGCAGTCCGCGAACTGGCCGGCCCGCACGACAATCCAATCGCTCAAGGACGCCGATGACCGAGATACCGGTGGCGCTGACCGTCATCCTGTCCGTGGGAACGGCGGCGGCCGTGGCACTCGCCCTCCTGCTGGCGCGTTCGGCTCGGGAGGCGAAGCGGCTGCGGCAGCGCTCCGCCACCGCCGAGAAGGATCTGCAGGACGCGCTGCGCCAGCAGGCGGCCCTCGCCGGACGGGCGCAGGCGACCGAGGCGGAGGTCCGGCACCTTGCGACCGCCCGCGTCCCGGACCTGACCGCCGCGCTCGCCCACCCCAACGTCCCCGTACGCGGCCTGCTCGACCAAGGCTTCCAGGGCACCGAGCTGGACCGTTCGCTGACCGGGGTCCTGGAGCAGGTCAGCAACGCGGTCACCAAGGAGCGGCTGCGCGTGGACGGCGCGGCGCAGGCCTCCATGCGGGGTGCGACGACGACCATCCAGGCGCTGCTCTACCAGCTGCAGACGCGGCTGCAGACGATGCAGGAGCGCTACGACGATCCGTTCGTGGCCGAGGACCTGCTGGCCGCCGACTTCCTCAACGAGCAGGCGCTGCGCCGCATCCAGTCCACCGCGATCGTCTGCGGGGCCTGGCCCGGGCTGACCCGGCAGAACTCGCACCTGGGCGACATCGTCGTCGGTGCGATGTCGCGGCTCAGCGGCTACGAGCGCGTCCAGGTCACCAACCAGCTGCGGGACCCGGTGGGCGTGGTGGCGCGGGCCGTGGAGCCCGGCGCCGTGGTCCTCACCGAGCTGCTCGCCAACGCGCTCCACTACTCGCACCCCGAGCTCCCCGTTGCAGTGACGATTCAGCAGGGCAACCGCGGGGCCTCGGTGATCATCGATGATGCCGGTGTCGGCATGCACGCCGAGGAGATGGAACGTGCCCAGCGCATGATGTCGGGCCAGGAGACCACGCTCCTGACCGAGCTGGGCGACCCGCCCAAGACCGGTTTCGCCGCGGTGGGGCAGCTCGCCCGGCAGTACGGCTTCACGGCGTCCGTGGAGCCGTCCCCGTACGGCGGTGTACGCGCCATCATCCACATCCCCGGCGATCCGCTGCTGACGCTGCTCGACGAGGAGGAGCAGCCGATGTCCCCCATGGCCCCGGTGCCGCGCAGCAACGCGAGCGCCGCCCCGCCGGTCCCCTCCGCGCTGCCGGGGCACGCGGTGCCGCAGCGTCCGCCCCAGGGCGAACCCACGGCAGGCACCACCGCCTCGGCGTACGCGCAGCCCGGGCCGGACGCCGCTCAGCAGGCCCCGCCGTCCGACGAGGACCTGCCGCGCCGCAGGCGCCGCCGGCCGGTGCCCGACGCCACCCTGGGGGCCGCGCCGGGTGCCTCGGGCCAGGTGCCGGCCGAGGAAGTGCCGCAGTCGACCGGGCGGCACGCGCAGCCGCCGCAGGCCCCGCAGCAGCCGCAGGCGTCGCCGGAGCAGAGTGCGGAGCGCTGGGCGGCCTTCCAGCGCGGCACCAACTCGGGACGCGCGGCGGTCGACGAGGGCACCGAGGCGGGTGGCGCGAACCCGGCGTCCGCAGCACCGTCCCCCCATCACGGCTTCGCGGTCGCCGACGACCACTACGCCGATCCCCGTTCCGCTGAAGGGAATCCGCAGGAATGACAATCCCCGCACGCAGGGCACTCCGGGACGACACCTCATGGGTGCTGGGCCCGTTGCTGGAGCTGCCGCACGTCATCCACGCGGCCGTCATCTCCGGCGACGGCCTCATCGAGGGACGCTCGCCGCACCTGGAGCGGGACGCCGCGGAGGGTGTGGCCGCGATGCTCTCCGCGCTCCAAGGCGCGGCCCGGACGACGACGGCGGCGTTCGCCGGGTCGTTCGAGGCGCGGCTGCGCCAGACCGTGGTGGAGTCCGACCACGGCTGGGTCTTCGCCATCCCCGCGGGTGAGAACACCACGCTGGCCGTCTTCGCCGGCCCCGACGTGAACATGGGCGTGGTCACTCACCAGATGCAGGTACAGGTCGCGTCGCTGGGTGCGAAGACCATGAGCAGCCCGGCGAGGAACGACACGACCCTATGACTCCGCCGCCCCGTGACGGCAGGCGCCTGGTGCCTGCGTATCTGGCGACGACCGGACGAGCCCGGCCCAGCCGCAACACCCTCGACCGCCTCACCGTGCTGCACGGTGCGGCGGATCCCGCGACGGTCTCCGGGCTCCGCCCGGAGGAGATCCGGCTGCTGGAGCTGCTGCGCGGCGGTGCGCTGTCGCTCGCCGAGGCCTCCGCGCATCTGCGGCTCCCGGTCAGTGTGGTCAAGGTCCTGGTGGCCGACCTGGTGGACGCGGGCCGGCTGATGGCCCGCGCTCCGATTCCCGACGCCGAACTGCCGGAGCGGCAGATTCTGGAGAAAGTTCTCAATGGACTCCGCACTCTCAAGTCCTCCTAGTCCGGAGACCCCGTCGGGCTCCGCGTCGCCGGCAGGCTCCATATACCTGGACGACAAGCCGCAGACGCTGGTGAAGCTGCTGGTCGCGGGGCCGTTCGGGGTGGGAAAGACCACCTTCATCCGCTCACTTTCCGAGACGCAGCCGCTGCACACCGAGGAGGTGATGACCCGCACCGGCGCGCTGGTCGACGACCTGGCCGGGGTGCGGGACAAGACCACCACCACGGTCGCCATCGACTTCGGGCGGCTGACCCTGCCCGGTGATCTGGTGCTGTACATGTTCGGCACTCCGGGGCAGCGCCGGTTCCGCCCGCTGTGGCAGGACATCGCCCGCGGCGCGCTGGGTGCCCTGGTGCTCGCCGACACCCGTCGCCTCGCCGACTCCTTCGAGGTGATGGACATGATCGAGGAGGCGGGGCTGCGGTACGCGGTGGCCGTCAACTCCTTCCCCGACTCCCCGCAGCACCAGGCCGAGACCCTGCGGGACCATCTCGACCTGCACCCGGAGACCCCTCTGGTGGTGTGCGACGCGCGCGACCGGAGCCAGTCGGCGGACGCGCTGATCGCGCTCGTCAGCCACGTCCTGGAAGCCCTCGACCAGCAACAGCAGAGCCAGCCGCAGCCGTCCCAGGAGCCTTCTTGAGCACCGTCCCACCGGGGAACCAGCCCTCCGGCCAGATGCCGCCGCCGCTCTCCCGGCCCAACCACGAGGTCACCCCGCTGTACGGGGAGGAGTTCGCGGCGGATCCGTACGCCGTCTACGACCGGCTGCGCAAGTACGGCGCCCTCGCCCCCGTGGAGATCGCCCCCGGGGTGGGCGCCATGCTGGTGATCGACTACCGGGCCGCGCTCGACCTGCTGCACGACCCGGCCACCTGGTCGAAGGACTCCAGCATCTGGCTGAACAGCGTGCCGGAGGACTCGGCCGTGATGCCGATGCTGCGCGGCCGGCCCAACGCGCTGTTCACCGACGGTGAGACGCATGCCCGCTACCGGAAGGTCATCGCCGACAGCTTCGGGCGGCAGGAACCGCACGAGATGCGGAAGAACGTCCAGGAGGTCGCCGACTCCCTGATCGCGAGCTTCGCCGCGGACGGTCAGGCAGACCTGATCGGCCAGTTCGCCCGGGTGCTGCCGCTGCTCTACTTCAACCGGGCCTTCGGTCTGCCCGACGAGGAGAGCGAGCTGCTGATCCAGGGCATCATGGGGATGTTCGACGGCAAGACGCCCGAGGAGGCGGCGGCCGCCGATGCCGCCTACACCCGCTACGTCACCGAACTGACGCAGCTCAAGCAGCGGGAGCCCGGCCAGGATCTGACGTCCTGGTTCATGCAGCACCCCGCCATGCTGAGTGCCGAGGAGATCGTCCACCAGATCGTGCTGACGCTGGGCGCCAGTTACGAGCCGCTCTCCAACCTGATCGGCAACGCGCTCAGCCGGATGCTGGTCGACGACCGCTACTACGGCAACCTCTCCGGTGGTGCGCTCACGGCTCGCGACGCGCTGCACGACGTGCTGCGCAACGAGCCGCCGATGGCCAACTACTCGGCGCACTACCCGCGCCGGGACGTGTACTTCCACGGGGTGTGGCTGCGGGCGGGCCAGCTCGTGCTGGTCTCCTACGCGGCGGCCTCCACGCAGAGCGGACGGTCCGCGCCGGGCGAGAGCACGGGCGCCGCCGGATCCGGCGGCGGCGCGCACCTGGCCTGGGCCGCGGGCCCGCACGCCTGCCCCGCGCAGCAGCCCGCACTCCTCATCGCCACGACGGCCATCGAGCGGCTCACCGCCTGGCTGTCGGACATCGAGCTGACGGTGCCCTACGACCAGCTGGCCTGGCGGCCGGGCCCGTTCCAGCGCGGACTCGTCTCGCTGCCCGCGCGGTTCAGCCCCGTCAGTCCCGACACCGCAGGAGGAAAGCCGTGGAAGCACAGCAGCAGACAGTCCGGATAGATCCGCTGGGGCGGGACATCCACGGTGAGGCCGCACACATACGCGGGCTGGGATCCGCCGCGCTGGTCGAGCTGCCCGCCGGGGTGCACGCCTGGTACATCAGCGAGTTCGAGGTGCTCAAGCAGCTGCTGCGGGATCCTCGGGTCTCCAAGGACCCCCGTCAGCACTGGCCTCCCTGGCAGCGGGGCGAGTTCCGCGACACCTGGCTGCTGACCTGGCTCGACCGGGAGAACATGCTGTGCTCCTACGGGGAGGACCACAAGCGGCTCCGGAAACTGGTCGCGCCCGCGTTCACCGCACGCCGGACGGCTGCCATGCTGCCCCGGGTGGAGCGGATCACCACCGAGCTGCTGGACGCCATGGAAGTCCGGGCGCGGCGGGACGGGCCGGGCGGCGAGCCGCTGGATCTGCGTTCGGCCTACGCGCATCCGCTGCCGATGAACGTCATCTGCGAGCTGTTCGGGGTTCCCGAGGAGCAGCGGCCCGAGATGAAGCGGCTGATGGACCTGATCATGGACACCACACTGTCGGCCGAGCAGGCCGGGCAGACGGCGGTGGACATGCAGGCCGCCTGCACCGCGCTGAGCGAGGCCAAGCGTGCCGAGCCGGGTGAGGACCTGACCAGCGTGCTGGTCTCGGCGCGGGACGAGGAGGGCAGCGCACTCTCCGAGAAGGAACTGCTGGACACCCTGCTGCTGATGATCGGAGCCGGGCACGAGACCACCGTCAACCTGATCGGCAACGCCGTCCACGCACTGCTCACCCATCCCGAGCAACTCCACCTGGTGCGGGAGGCCAAGGCGTCCTGGGACGATGTGATCGAGGAGACCCTGCGCTGGGCGCCCAGTATCGCCAATCTCCCGCTGCGCTTCGCGGTCGAGGAGATCGAGCTGCCGGACGGGACCACCATCCGGCAGGGTGACGCGATCGTGTCCACCATCGCCTCGGCCAATCGTGACCCCGTCAAGTACGGCGGGACCGCTGCTGAGTTCGACGTCCTGCGGTCCGGCGGCGAGCATCTGGCGTTCGGCCACGGAGTGCACTTCTGCCTGGGTGCGCCGCTGGCTCGGATGGAGGCGCGTATCGCGCTGCCCGCGCTCTTCGACCGCTTCCCGGATCTGGCGTTGGCCGTTCCGCCCGAGGACCTGGCCCAGGTGCCCTCGGCCATCGCGCACGGCTTCGCGACCCTGCCGGTGCGGCCGCTGGGCTGAGCCCCGAGGGTGTCCCGAGCAGTCGGTGGCGGGGAGCGGACGGCCCGACCGGGCCGCAGCCGCCTTCCGCCGCGTCCTCGGCGCCGGCCACGCCTCCCGGGGATCCGGGAGCCGGGCCCCCGGGGGGTCCCTCAGCGGTTCGGCGACGCGGGTCCCGCCGTTCCGCCTCAGGGGCCGGGCCACAGCCCGTCGTCCGTCAGACCGAGCAGGTCGATGGCGTTGCCGCGGACGATGCGCTCGACCACGTCCGCGGGCAGGTGCCCCATCTGCTCCTCGCCGACTTCCCTGGAGTGGGGCCAGGTCGAGTCCGAGTGCGGGTAGTCGGTCTCGTAGAGGATGTTGGGCACCCCGATGGACTCCACGTTCCGCAGTCCGAACGCGTCGTCGAAGAAGCAGCCGTGTACATGCTCGGCGAACAGTTCGGAGGGCGGGCGCAGCACCTTGTCGGCCACGCCTCCCCAGCCCCGGTTCTCCTCCCACACCACGTCGGCCCGTTCCAGGATGTAGGGAATCCAGCCGATCTGCCCCTCGGCGTACATGATCCTGAGGTGCGGGAAGCGGTCGAAGACTCCGCTCATCAGCCAGTCGACCATCGACAGGCAGCAGTTGGCGAAGGTGATCGTGGAGCCGACCGCGGGCGGGGCGTCCTCCGAGGTGGAGGGCATCCGGCTGGAGGAGCCGATGTGCATCGCGACGACGGTGCCGGTCTCCTCGCAGGCGCGCAGGAACGGGTCCCAGGCATCGGTGTGCACGGAGGGCAGGCCCAGGCGCGGCGGGATCTCCGAGAAGCAGACCGCGCGTACGCCGCGGGCGGCGTTGCGCCGTACCTCCGCGGCCGCCAGTTCGGCGTCCCACAGCGGCACCAGGGTGAGCGGGATCAACCGGCCCTGCGCCTGCGGGCCGCACCACTCCTCGACCATCCAGTCGTTGTAGGCCCGCACGCCCAAAAGGCCCAGTTCGCGGTCCTTGGCCTCGGTGAAGGTCTGCCCGCAGAACCGGGGGAAGGTGGGGAAGCACAGGGCCGACTGGACGTGGTTGACGTCCATGTCGGCCAGTCGCGCGCCCACGTCGTAGGAGCCGGGCCGCATCTGCTCGTAGGTGATGGCCTCCAGCCGCACCTCGTCCCGGTCGCAGCCGACGGCGGTGTCCAGCCGGGTGAGCGGGCGGCGCAGGTCCTCGTAGACCCACCAGTCGGCGAGCGGGCCCTCGTCGCCGGGGGCGCCCATGGTGGGCGCGAACTTCCCGCCGACGAAGGTCATCTCCTTCAGCGGTGCGCGGACGATGCGCGGGCCCGCTTCCCGGTGGCGGGAGGGGAGCCGGTCGCGCCACACGTGCGGGGGTTCGACCGTGTGGTCGTCCACCGAGATGATCTTCGGAAAGGTCTCCATACCGCCACGGTAACGCTGATCTGACGGTCCGTCAGCTCCGCGTTGCCGACACCTTCCGCGACGGCCCGTTTCCCCTCCGAATTCGAAGGGTTCGTAGAGAGGCCGGCACTCGGCTGACGGAATTGCCGAGAACAAGGCAGACTGACCCGTGCGGGGAACGGAGGAGTGCGGATTCGCAGGGGGCACACCAATGGGCGCCGGGGACCAGGAACAGGTCGGAACGGAGCGTCAGGGGAACCAGCTTCACTTCACTGTGCTCGGTCCAGTCCGCGCCTGGCGCGGGGACCAGCAGCTGACCATGGGCTCACCCCAGCAGAAGGCGCTGCTGGCGGCGCTGCTGCTGCCCGGAGGCCGCACCTCCACCGCCGAGGAGCTCATCGACGCGATCTGGGGCGAGGACCCGCCCGACCGGGCCAAGGCCGCGCTGCGCACCTACGCCTCGCGCATCCGCAAGGCCCTCGGCTCCGCCGCCGGGATCCTGGTCAGCGAATCAGGCGGCTACGCCGTCCGTACCGGCCCCGAGGCCACCCTGGACGCGGAGACGGCGCACGAACTCGCCGTACGCGCCGAGAAGGCGGCCTCGGCAGGCGACCGCGAGGCGGCCCGCGCGCTGTACGGCTCCGCGCTCGCCCAGTGGGCCGGCGAACCGCTCGCCCACGTCCCGGGCCCCTACGCCGAACACCAGCGCGTCCGGCTGGGCGAGTGGCGGCTCGGCCTGCTGGAGCTGCGGCTCGACCTCGACCTCCAGGTCGGCGGCCACGCCGAGGCCGTCAGCGAACTGACCGCGCTCACCGCCGCGCACCCGCTCCGGGAGCGGCTGCGGGAACTGCTGATGCTCGCCCTCTACCGCAGCGGACGGCAGGCCGAGGCACTGGCCGTCTACGCCGACACCCGCAAACTGCTCGCCGACGAACTCGGCGTCGATCCGCGCACCGAGCTGTCCGAACTCCAGCAGCGCATCCTCGAGGCCGACGACGAGCTGGCCTACCAGTCGGCCGAGGACCCGTCCGCACCCGGCACCGAGGCCACCCGGCCGGCCCAGCTCCCGGCGACCGTTGCCGACTTCACCGGGCGGGCCACCTTCGTGTCCGAACTCGGCGACGAGCTGGCGCAGACCGACGGCACGGTGATGGCGGTCTCCGCCGTCGCGGGCATCGGCGGCGTCGGCAAGACGACCCTCGCCATCCACGTGGCGCACGCCGCCGCCGACCGGTTCCCCGACGGCCAGCTCTACGTCGACCTCCAAGGCGCCGGAGCCGCCCCGGTCGACCCCGAGACCGTGCTCGGCTCGTTCCTGCGCGCGCTCGGGGTCGCCGACTCGGCCATCCCCAGCGGCACCGAGGAGCGCTCCGCGCTCTTCCGCTCGCTGCTGGCCGGGCGCCGGGTGCTGACCCTGCTCGACAACGCCCGGGACGCCGCCCAGGTGCGGCCCCTGCTGCCCGGCGCCTCCGGGTGCGCGGCCCTGGTGACCAGCCGGGCGCGGATGGTCGACCTGGCCGGCGCCCACCTGGTGGACCTGGACGTGATGAACCCCGAGGAGGCCCTCGCCCTCTTCACCCGGATCGTCGGCGCGGAGCGGGTGCTCCCCGAACGCGAGGCCGCCATGGACGTGGTGGCGGCCTGCGGTTTCCTGCCGCTGGCCATCCGGATCGCCGCGGCCCGGCTGTCGGCCCGCCGCACCTGGACCGTCTCCGCGCTCGCCGCCAAGCTCGGCGACGAGCGCCGCCGGCTGGACGAGCTCCAGGTCGGCGACCAGGCCGTGAAGGCCACCTTCGAACTCGGCTACGGCCAGCTCGACCGCGAACAGGCCCGCGCCTTCCGGCTGCTGGGGCTCGCCGAGGGGCCGGACATCTCCCTGGACGCCGCGGCGGCCCTCCTGGACCGCGCCCCGGAGGAGAGCGAGGACCTGCTGGAATCTCTGGTGGACACCTCCCTGCTGGAGTCCGCCGCGCCCGGCCGCTACCGCTTCCACGACCTGGTGCGCCTCTTCGCCCGCGCGTGCGCGGAGCGGGACGAGCAGCCCACCGGCGAGTGCGAGTCGGCGCGGGCCCGGCTGCTGGACTTCTACCTCGCCACGGCGAGACACGTGTTCGCCTGGGACCATCCCCGCGACCGGACCGTCGACCATCTGGGCCCGCCGATGGGCGAAGGGCTGGATTTCCCCGGCCAGGAGAGCGCCCTGGAGTGGCTCTTCACCGAAGGGGAGTGCCTGATGGCGGCGATCGGGCAGGCGGCCTCCCGCGGGGCCCTCCGCCCGGCCGCCGATCTGCTCGTGGCCACCAAGGACCTCGCGGACTCCGGCGTCCACTCGCTCCGCTACGAGCGGGCGGCGGCAGTGGTGCGGGAGGCCGCGGAGCGGGCAGGCGAGGCCCTCCCGGGAGCACGCGCGGGCATCATGCTGACCCACGCCCACGCGCTGGCCGGGCGGTTCCCGCAGGCCGAGGCGGAGGCGGTGCGCGCCCTGGAGCTGGGACGCTCCGCCGACGACCCGCTCTCCTGCTCCTACGCACCGAACGACCTCGGCATCCTCGCCACCTACCTCGGCCGGCACGAGGAGGCGGAGAACCACCTGGAGGCGGCCATCCTGGCCTTCCGCGCCGATGAGAACCGGCCCTCGGAGGCGAGCGCGCTGTGCAACCTCTCGCGGGTCCACACCGCGCTGGCGCGGCACGACAGTGCGGTCGAACTGGCCATGCAGGGCGTGGCCGTCTACGAGGAGATGGACAGCACGCTGCGGATGGCCAACGCGCTCTACACGCTGGGCTCCGCGCTCTCGGCCGCCGGGCGGGGGGAGGAGGGGCTGCGGCACCTCACGGAGGCGCGCGAGATCTTCCACGTCAGCCGCCAGTCGCGGTGGGAGGGCGTCACCCACTTCCGGATCGCCGAGGCGCACCTGCTGTCCGGGGACGCGGCCCGGGCCGCCGAGCACGCCGAGCAGGCCATCGCGCTGCGCGTCATCGGCGGTGAGTGGCGGAAGGCGACGGTCCTCGTCGTCCTGGGCAAGGCGCTGGCCCAGCTGGGCCAGTCCCGGCGCGCACGGGCCTGCCTGGAAGAGGCGCTGGCCATCTTCGAGCCGCTCGGCTCGCCCGAAAGTGCCGAGGTCAGAGACCTGCTGACGCGGGTCGCTGAGCACTGAGAGCCCCCTCGCGGCCTCGATTATCGGGCGTTCATCAATCGTTTATCGCTCTCGGCGATGCTCTTACTCAACGATCCGCCGCGTCGGGGGGCAGGCGGGTCAGGGGGGAAGCCGCTGGCCCCGGTACGGTGAGCGGCCGCAACAGACCCGTCCGGCGGTCCTCGGGGGAGCTGCCGGGCGGGTTTCCACCAGGGACTCAACGCCCTAGATCGAGGAGCTAGCCACCATGGCCACTCACGAGCAGACCGTGGACGAGCAGGAAGAGTCCACAACGGGGACCGAGAACAGCCACGGCACCAGCACGCCCAGCACCGAGAACAACCACGGCACCAGCACGCCGATGGTCGCCCAGAACAACCACGGCACCATCCTTCCTGAGGCGTCGCAGGAGCCCGGGACGTCCGAGGACTCCCGGATATCCGGGGAGTCCGAGGAGTCCGGGGAGCCCGAGCAGGCCCGAGTCGGCGCCCGGTAACGAGACCATCACCGCAGGGGGAAGAAGCGCGGGTCGCCATCGACGGCGTAGAGGGGGAGTCGTCGATGGCAACCCGCGCCTTCACCGCCGGGGTGCGGGCCCGGGCCCGCACCCGGCGGCCACGCCCGCCGACGACCGGCCCGCTCAGGACCGGTGCGGACAGGTCGCCGGTTCTCCGGGCAGAACGCCCGGAGTTGGGTACTGAACAGTCAAGGCACAAGCATTCGATCCCGAACCGATCTGGAGTCACCGTGAGTCGTGTAAGAAGCCTTCTTGCCGCAACGGCGCTCGCCTTCGGCCTCGTCGGTCTGCTGGCGGGGTCCTCCCTCGCCGCCACCGCCGATCAGCCGTCCGTGGGGCACCACCTGACCGCCGGTGCCGCCCACACGGAGAACAACCACTCCACCTGAGCGCCGGGGCCGCTCACGCGGCAGAACGACCACCGCACCTGAGCCGGGTGAGTCCCGGCCCGGGTCCGCGCCGGGGCCGCACCGTCCGCCCCGGCGCGGATCCGTTTCCGGCCCGGGCCCGCGCGCACCCGGCGCAGCGCCTTCAGGGCCGCGCACGCAACCGCGCCTTGACCACCTTCCCCGCAGCATTGCGGGGCAGTTCGGCCACGAACGCGACCTCGCGGGGCACCTTGTAGTTGGCCATCTCCCGGCGGGACCAGGCGATCAGCTCGTCCGCGGTCACCGTCGCATCGCGGCGGCGCACGGCGAAGACCTTGGCCACCTCGCCGAGGCGGCGGTCGGGGACGCCGACCACCGCGGCCTCGGCGATGTCGGGGTGGCGGAGCAGGAGTTGCTCGATCTCGGCCGGGTACGCGTTGAAGCCGCCGACGACGAACATGTCCGTGATCCGGTCGGTGATCCGCAGGTTGCCGTCGGCGTCCAGCACTCCCACGTCACCGGTGTGCAGCCAGCCGTCCGGGGTGCGCACCCGGGCCGTCTCCCGGGGTTCCTCGAAGTAGCCGGACATCACGTGGTAGCCGCGCACCAGCACCTCGCCCGGGGTGCCCGGTGGCTGCCGGGCGCCGGAGCCGGCGACGACCTTCACCTCCGTCCCCGGGATGGCACGGCCGGAGGTCGCGCAGACGACTTCGGCCGGGTCGCCGCGGCGGCACATGGTCACCGTCCCGGACGCCTCGGTCAGCCCGTAGGCGGTGAGCACGGTGCCGACCTTCAGCTCCGTGCGCAGCCGCTCGACCAGCTCCAGCGGGACGACGGCCGCGCCGGTCACCACCAGCCGCAGCGCGGAGAGGTCGTGCCGACGGCGGGCGGGGTGGTCGAGCAGTGCCTGGTGCAGCGTGGGCGGGCCGGGCAGCACGCTGATCCGTTCGGCGGCGATACGGGCCAGCGCGGCCTCCGCGTCGAAGACGGACTGCGGGACCATCGTCGCGCCGCGCAGCAGGCAGGCGATGATCCCGGCCTTGTAGCCGAAGCTGTGGAAGAACGGGTTGACGATCAGATAGCGGTCGCCTGCGGTCAGTCCGGCCAGTTCGCTCCAGCACGCGTAGACGCGCAGGGTCTGCTCGTGGGTGAGGACCACGCCCTTGGGGTGACCGGTGGTTCCCGAGGTGAAGGTGATGTCGGACGGTGCCTCGGGGGCGATCCGCGCCGCGCGTGCGCGCACCGCCTCGGCCGGGACGCCGGCGCCGCCCGCCAGGAAGTCCGCCCAGGTGCGGAAGTTCTCCGGCGCGTCGTCGGCGAGCACCACCACCTCGCGCAGGTGCGGCAGGCCGGGCAGCGGTCCCGTGCCCGGCCCCTGGCCCGCGGCGCGGCGCAGCGCCGCGACGTAGGAGGTGCCCAGGAAGGTGCCGGTGACGAACAGCAGCCGGGCGCGGGTCCGGGTCAGCGCATAGCCGGCCTCCGCGCCCTTGAAACGGGTGTTGAGCGGCACCAGGACGCCGCCCACGGTGACGGCGCCGAGCGCGGCGACGATCCAGTCCGCCGTGTTGGGCGCCCAGACGGCCACCCGGTCGCCCGGTCGCACCCCGGTGGCCAGTGCGGCGGCCGCTGCCCGCTCGACGCGCTCTCCCAGTTCGGCGTAGGTGATCCGGGTGCGGCCGTCGGCAACCGCCTCGCGTGGCCCGTACCGCTCGGCCGCGCTGCGCACCAGTTCGGGGATGGTCCGCGGGATGGTTCCGTCCGCGGGCGAAGGGGCCGTACCGCTCACCGTGCGCCTCCCTGGTCGGTCCGGGCCGGACGTGCCGCTGCCGGTGCCGCTGCCGGACGACGTCGCCGCGGCGGCCGGTCCGCCGAGGTCCGACGACCCCGACACGCCTGACACACCGTCAGATTAGCGGTAGCCTCCCGCACTGTCAGCACCGGAGACGCCAGGGGCCGACCCGTGAGGGCGCCCACGCACGGCCGGGAGGACGCCATGAAGGACGCCACGGCGATCGTCGGCATAGGCCGGACGCCGTTCGCCAAGCAGCTCCCCGAATCCGAGAAGACCCTCGCCTGCCGCGCGATCCTGGCGGCACTGGAGGACGCGGGCATCGCCCCTGCCGAGGTGGACGGCTTCGCCTCGTACACGATGGAGGAGACCGACGAGGTCGAGGTCGCCAAGTCGGTCGGCGCGGGCGACGTGACCTTCTTCGCCAAGGCCGGTTACGGCGGCGGCGGTTCCTGCGCCACCGTCGCCCACCTGGCAGCGGCAGTGGCCACCGGCCAGGCCACGGTGGGCGTGGCCTGGCGTTCCCGCAAGCGCGGCTCCGGCGGCCGCCCTTGGCGGAAGACCACCGCGCAGCTCCCCACCCCCGCGCAGTGGACCCGGCCCTTCGGACTGCTGCGCCCGGCGGACGAGATCGGCATGCTCACCCGGCGCTACATGCACGAGTACGGCGCCACCCGCGACCACCTGTTCAACGTGGCGCTGGCGTGCCGCAACCGGGCCAACCAGAACCCCGCGGCGATGATGTACGAACGGCCGCTGACCCGCGAGATGTACATGACCTCCCGCTGGATCAGCGAGCCGCTGTGCCTGTTCGACAACTGCCTGGAGACCGACGGCGCCCTGGCGTGCGTCGTGGTCTCCGCCGACCGCGCCCGCGACTGCCGCAGCAGACCCGTGTACGTGCACTCCGTCGCGCAGGGCCTGCCGGCGCAGCACCACGGGATGGTCAACTACTGGGCCGAGGACCCCCTGCGCGGCCCGGCCTGGACGGCGGCGCAGCAGCTCTGGAAGCACGCGGATCTGTGTCCACAGGATGTGGACGTCGCGCAGATCTACGACGCCTTCACCGCGCTCGTCCCCCTCTCGCTGGAGGGGTACGGGTTCTGCGGGCGCGGCGAGGGCGCCGCCTTCACCGAGGGCGGCGCCCTGGAGATCGGCGGCCGGCTGCCGCTGAACACCTCCGGCGGCGGCCTCAGCGAAGCGTACGTACACGGCTTCAACCTGATCACCGAGGGCGTCCGCCAACTGCGCGGCACCTCCACCGCCCAGGTACCCGACGCCGCCACCTGCCTGGTCACGGCGGGCGAGGGCGTGCCCACCTCCGCACTGCTGCTGAGGAGTTGATCCCGATGACCGCGCGGACACCGCCGCCCGCCGCCTCCCCGGCGGAGACCGGCCTGCTGCTGCCCGTACCCGACGACGACGGAACCCCGTTCTGGTCCTACGCCGCCGCGGGCGAACTGCGCGTCCAGGCGTGCGCCGACTGCGGTGCCCGGCGCTTCCCGCCCCGCCCGTGCTGCCCGCACTGCCAGTCGTTCGACAGCGACTGGCAGCGGACGAACGGCCGCGGACGCGTCTGGTCCTACGTGGTGGCCCATCCGCCGCTGCTGCCCGGATACGCCGAAGCGGCCCCCTACAACGTCCTGGTGATCGAACTCGCCGACGACCCGGCGATCCGGCTGGTGGGCAACCTGGTCGCCGCGCCGGACGCGCCGCTGGGCTCGGCGCCCGGCGACAGGCTGCGCATCGGCGCGCCGGTACGCGCCGTCTTCCGGGAACTGGGCGACGGCGACCGGCGGATGACACTGCCGCGCTGGGTGCTGGAGCGGCCGTGAGCATCCGCGTCGCACGGCAGGACGGCGTCGCCGTGGTCACACTGGACCGTCCCGAGAGACACAACGCGCTCGACCTGGCCGACGCCCGCGCGCTCACCGGCCTCTGGCGCGACCTGCGCACGGACGGCTCGGTGCGGGCCGCGGTGGTGACCGGATCGGGCGGCCGGGCCTTCTGCACCGGCATCGACCGGGCCGCCGCCGAGGCGGAGGACGCGATCCCGCAGCCGCACGCCCCCTTCGCGATCGAGGACCCGCTGCTGTCGATCGGGCCGAAGAGCTGCGACCTGTGGATCCCGGTCGTCGCCGCCGTGGAGGGCATGGCCTGCGGCGGCGCCTTCTACCTGCTGAGCGAGGTGGAGTTCCTCGTCGCCACCGAGGAGTCCGCCTTCTTCGACCCGCACACCAGCTACGGCATGGTCGGCGCCTACGAGGCGATGGGGATGGCGCAGCGGATGCCGTTCGGCGAGGTCGCGCGGATGGCGCTGATGGGCGCCGCGGAGCGGATCTCCGGACGCCGCGCCTACGAGACCGGGCTCGTCTCCGAGCTCGCACCCGTCGGCGGGGCGCTGGCCGCGGCGCTGGAGTGCGCACGGGTGCTGGCCCGGCACCCGGCCGCGGCCGTGCAGGGCACCGTGCGCGCCGTGTGGGCGGCGAAAGAGGCTGCCCGCAACCAGGCGATGGCCCAGGCTCCGCCCCTGATCGCGCTCGGCAACCTGCCGCCGCGGCAGCAGGCCGCGCTGTTCCGGGAGCGCGGCAGGGGCACCTTCCGCACCCGCTAGCGGGTGCGGTCCCGGCCGGTTGCCGAGGTGGCGTCCGGGAGACGGACCGCTGAGGCGACCGGCGGGCGTGCCCCGGGTCCCGGCGGGTGTGCGCCCCTGGCCCGGCGGGTGTGCGCCCCTGGCCCGGCGGAGCGCGGCTGCCCGTGGCGCGCGGCGCGGCCCGGCAAGGTGCGGGCGGCCGAGACTGCCGGGCGCAGCCCCCGACACCGGCGGCCCGCGCCTTCTACCGTTCCGGCATGCAGAAGCGCGACCACGAGCCCGTCTTCATCCGCAGCCGCTGGGGAACCAACCGGTACGTGTACAACCCGAACAACCCGGTCGGCCTCGCGCTGATCGTCATCACGGTGTTCCTCGTCCTGGGCAGCCTGTTCCTGTTGGGGCACTCCACCCCCTGAGCGGCGTCGCCCCGGGGGCCGGTCTCCTGAACCGGCCGGCCCCGGGGTCGGCCGGTTCAGGAGACCGAGGTGACCTCGCACTCGCGGACCTTGCGCAGCTGGTCGGGGTGGTCCATCGGCACCTGGACCGTCTTGCTGCGGCCGGGGCGCACCACGGCGATGGCCGAACCCGTGTCGACGGTCTTGCTGTTGCCGTCACGGAAGGCCACCTCCACGTCGAAGGTGCCGTTGCTCCCGCCGGAGTTGCGGACCCGCACGGTGGCACCGGGCTCGTCCCGGTTCTTCAGGTTCTTCCCCGCGGCCGCGGCGCACTCGGTGACGGTGCCCGAGCCCCTGGCCCGGGAGCTGCTGGAACTGCCGGAGGTGGTGGTGCCGTAGCTGTCGTCGCTGTCGTAGTCGTCGTCGTAGTCGTCGTAGTGCCGGCTGGAGCTGTGGCTGCTGGACTTCTTGCTGCTGCAACCGCCGCCGCCGTGCCCGCTGCGGCTCTTGCTGTGGCTCTTGCTCCCACCGCGGCCGCCCGAGGACCGGGCCGGGCTGAAGCCGCTCAGCGCCACGAGCACGAGCGTGACGGCGGCGATCAGCTTGAGATGACGCATCCGCTTCATTGGGACTCCCCCGAGACATCGTTTTGCGACCGTCGGTGCGCGCCGCGCGCACACGGCGCCCGAGGGCGCGACGGCACCCCCGTCAGACAGTTGTCGCGTGCAGTACAACTCCTATCATCGGCTCAGGACGCGCGCAGTGGCGAGGGGGTTCCCGGCGGCGTAGCGTCGGATGCGGATCACGCACCCGTGCGGCGCCGGGAGCGGCGCCGGAAAGCGAGGCGAGACCATGATCCGGAACCTTCTCGGGTCCCTGCTCGCCCTCACCGGAGCGGCGGCCGCCGTATACAGCCCCTTCCGACCGTGGTACGACGGCCGCCTTGGGCGTGATTTCCGCATCGACGACCTCTTCACGGGGACCGGTGTCACCAGCGCCGGTGCGGCCCTGTTCACCGGGCTGTTCGTGCTGATGCTGGCCGTGGCGGTGATCGCCGTGCTCGGCGTGCTGCTGCGTTCGCGGCTGACCGTGGCGCTGGCGGGCGTGCTGGGCCTGGGTGTCACCATCCTGTGGATGGTGCGGCAGGGGCAGGCCGCCGGAAGCCTCTCCGCCGGCAACACCGGCGGGCTGGCCTCCGGAGCCTGGCTCGCCCTGGGCGGCGGATTCCTGCTGCTGCTCGCCGGGGCCCTGATGTCGGGCCGCCGCGTCGCGGCCCGACGACGGCACGCGGCCGAACCGGCAGCCGCAGCGCCGCCCTTCCACGGGGCACCGGACCGCACCGAGGACACCCTGGAGCAACCGTACGTGGGGCCCCCGCCGCCGGAGCGGCCCTACGCCGATCCCCGGTGGCAGCAGCCGCCGCCGGGACCGGGCGCGGGCGCAGCGCCTCCGCAGGCGTACCCGGGGCCGCCGCCGCCCGAGCCGGGGGCACCACCGCCGCAGCAACCGTACGGCGGGCCCCGGCAGATGCACCCGGAACCGCCCCTGCCCGAGGGCCCCGAACCGTACGAGCCGCAGCCCGGCACCCAGGGGGCTCCGCTGGACGAGCCGTACGAGCGGCGGCCCGAGGACGCCTGGCCGCCCTCCGGGAACCGGCGGTCCGGCAACCCCGGCAGCCCCGGCAGCCCCGGCAGGCCCGGCAGCCCCGGCGACCCCGACGACGAGGACACCTGGCCGCACCGCGGTCGGGACGCGGCCTGAGCGACCCGCCCCACCCCGCTCCCGGCCCCCACCCGGTTGCGCCCGGTGGGGGCGCCCGGGACGCGGACCGGGAGAAGCGAGTTCAGGCGGAGTGCCGGGCCTGGCCGGTGCCCTTCGTGGCGTCCAGCGCGTAGACGCAGCGGTCCTTGCTGCACGCGTACACCACCCCGCCGACGACCACCGGCGAACCGGTGATCTCACCGCCGGTCGCCAGCTTCCAGCGGAGCTGCCCGCCCACCGCGTCGACGGTGTAGAGGCAGTGGTCAGCGGAGCCGAAGTGCACCCGCCCGTCGGCGACGACGGGCGCGCCCACCACATCGGCGCCGGTCGCGAAGCGCCAGCGGGGTGTCCCGCTCACCGCGTCCAGCGTGTACAGGGCGCTGCCGCTGCCGAGGTGCACCAGCCCGTCCGCGGTGACGACCGGCTCGGTCGAGTGCCGCGGCTCGGTGGCGATCCGCCAGCGGTCGTGACCGGTACCGGAGTCCAGCGCGTAGACGGTGCCGAGATAGTCGGCGAGGTAGACGCCCCCGCCCGTCACCCCTGGGCCCGGTACGAACGCGGGCGGGCACAGGAAGGCGGCCGGGGCGTCGAACCGCCACCGCTCGCGGCCGGTCGCGGCGTCCAGCGCGAACACCCGGGAGCCCGCACACACGTACAGGGCACCGTCCGGCGCCGACGTCACCCGCACGGGAACCCCACCGGTGGCGGAGGCGTCCCCCACCGGGTAGGTCCAGCGCTCCGCGCCGGTGCGCGCCTCCAGCACGTACAGCCGTCCGTCGGCCCAGGTGCAGACGGCGCCGTCGGCGATGACCGGCCCCGCCTCCGGGGTCTCGAAGTCGGCCTGCGCGCCCGTCAGCTCCCACAGCTTCTCGCCGCTGGCGGCCTCCCACGCCTGGACCCCGCCGCCGCGGGTACCGGTGACCACGGTGCCGCGGTCGACCTGGAGCGAGTAGACCCAGCCGTCGGTGGCCAGCCGCCACCGCTCGGAGCCGTCGGTGGCGTCCAGCGCGTACAGGCTGGGCCCGTCCGAGGCGTGCACCCGACCCCCGGAGACCGCCATCGACCAGGCGACCTCCCGGGTCTTGAACTGCCTGCGCCCGCTCGCCACGTCCAGCGCGTGCACCTCGAAGGAGGTCACGTACAGCAGCTCGTCGGCGACCACGGGCGACCCCCACACGTCGTTCGACATCCGGAACCGCCACGGACGCCAGCGCTGCGGACCGTCCGGCTGCGGGCCCCCGCCGACCTGCCCCGGCCCCGCGGGCGGCGGCGACTGCGGCACCCCGGAGTGCTGCTGCTGGAGCGGCGGTCCGGTGGGCGGGGGGACAGCGGAGGCCTGCCCCGGACCGTGGTCGGAGTGCCCGGCATGCCGCGGCCCCGGGGCCCCGTAGGGGCGGGCCAGCGGGTGCGGAGCGGACGGCGCCGGTGCTGCCGGTTCGGCGGACGACAGCGACGGCACCGCCGCCGAGGCGGGCCTGTGCGGCTGCTGCGCATACGGCTGGGCGGCGCCCTGCGGGGCGCCGTCCCGGCCGGTGGGCGGACGCACCCAGCCGGAGGTGGCGGCCGCCTCGGCGTCCCGGCCGGTCTCGTCGGGGCGCCGTGGTCCTGGTCCGATCGGCACCTGCGCGCCGGGCAACTGCACGGACCCGGCACCGGGGGTTCCGGGCTGGGCGGCCGGGCGCGAGACGACCGGCCCCGCGTCCACGCCCGGACCCTGGGCCGAGCCGGAGGCCGGGCCCGGCACCCCGTCGGACGCGGACCCGCCCGCGGCGCCGGACGGCCCGGTCGAGCCGACGGCACGCGGCCCGGGCGGGATGCCCTGGTCCCACTCCGCGACGGCGGCGCCGGCTCCCCCCGGTGCGGAGGCCGCCGGGTCCTGTCCGCCGGCCGCGCGTCCGGCGGCCGGCGGCCCGCCGGGTCCCACGGACCCCAGGGCCGAGCCTCCGGCGGCGGCCGCTGCACCCGGTCCGCCGCCGCCTCCGGCCGCGCCGGGCCCGGACCCGGCGGGTGCTCCGTCGGCTGCGGCCGCGTTCTGCCGCCGCATCGTGCGGCCGCCTCTGCGGCGCTCGATCAGCGAGACGGCCGTGGACGGCAGCCATGCCGACACCGTGCCGCTGTCATCGCTCCCGGCGCCGAAGAGGTGCGGGGCGAGTTGCGCCTGCAGATCGGCGGGCGTGGGCCGCTCCTCGGCGGCCATCCGCATACAGGAGTCGATGAGCGGCCGCAGCGCCTCGGGCAGCCCCTCCAGGTCGGGCCCCTCGCGCAGCAGCATGAAGACCGTCTCCACCGGGTTGGCACCGTGGAAGGGCGCGTGGCCGGTGGCGGCGAAGACGAGGGTGGAGGCGAGCGAGAAGATGTCGCTGGCCCCGGTGACGCTGCGGGAGTCCCGCGCCTGCTCGGGGGACATGTAGGCGGGGGTGCCCACGGCGACGTTCGTCATGGTCAGCCGGGTGTTGGAGACACCCGAGGCGATGCCGAAGTCGATGACGCGGGGACCGTCCTCCAGCACGAGCACGTTGGACGGCTTGAGGTCGCGGTGCACCAGGCCCGCGCCGTGGATGGACTGGAGCGCCTCGGCGACCCCCGCCGCCAGCCAGCGCACGGCCTGCACGGGCACCGGTCCGCACTCGGTGACTATTTCCTCCAGGGAGGGCGCGGGCACGTAGGCGGTGGCCAGCCACGGCACGGCAGCGCGCGGGTCGGCGTCCACGACAGCGGCGGTGTAGAAGCCGCTCACGGCCCGGGCCGCCTCGACCTCGCGGGTGAAGCGCACCCGGAAGAGCTGGTCCTCGGCCAGCTCGGTGCGCACCGTCTTGATCGCGACCCGGCGGCCGGACGCCGAGCGGGCGAGGTAGACCAGCCCCATACCGCCGGAACCGAGACGGCCCAGCACCTCGAACGGGCCGATCCGCCGCGGATCGTGCTGTGTGAGCTGCTCCACCACTTGTCCTGCCACCTCCCCGTAGGGGCCGTAAAATCTGCCCGTTCCCACCCCGTGCAGCCTCTCACTGCCGTGCCGGACCTGGCGGTCCGGACGCTGATTCTTCCTGGCGAACGCGCCGGTTGCGAACCCGGGGGCGGCACGTACGTGTCGTCGCATGCGGACAAAGCCCCGAATGGGCCGGAGAATCCGACGTGCCCCCTCGGACGAGTATCACCCCGATTGCCCTCACCCCCGCCGGAGAAGTGAGTGCACCCCGTTTGCCCGCTGACGAATCGCGGGCCGATCACCCCTCGGTAAGCTGACGGCATGACAGGACAAGTGCGAACCGTCGACGGCCGGGTGGCCGGACGCCGCGGTCAGGCGACACGGCAGAAGCTGCTCGACTGCCTCAGCGAGATGCTCAGCTCCTCGCCCTACCGCGACGTCAAGGTCATCGACGTGGCACGGAGAGCAGGCACCTCTCCGGCGACCTTCTACCAGTACTTCCCCGATGTCGAGGGCGCCGTCCTGGAGATCGCGGAAGCCATGGCCAAGGAGGGCGCGGCCCTCACCGACCTGGTTGCCGGGCGCTCCTGGACCGGCAAGGCGGGCCGACAGACGGCCGAGGACCTGGTCGAGGGCTTCCTGGGGTTCTGGCGCAAGAACGACGCGATCCTGCGGGTGGTCGACCTGGGCGCCGCCGAGGGCGACAAGCGGTTCTACAAGATCCGCATGAAGGTCCTCAACTCGGTGAACAACTCACTCGCCGACGCGATCAAGGACCTCCAGTCCCGGGGCAGGGTCGACAAGGAGGTCAACGCCGCCGCGGTGGCGGGCTCCCTGGTCGCCATGCTGGCCTCGGTCGCCGGGCACCAGAAGGGCTTCCAGAGCTGGGGCGTCAAGCAGGCGGAGCTGAAGCCGAGCCTGGCGCTGCTGGTCCACCTCGGGGTGACGGGGAAGAAGCCCGCCAAGTAGCCCCGGCCGCTTCCCCGGCACCCCCCGGTCCCGTCACCGGTTCTCGGGCTCCCTGCCTGCGGGCCCACGGTGTCCGGGCTCATGGTTCACGGACTCATGGTTCGCGGACTCATGGTTCGCGGACTCATGGTTCGCGGACTGATGCCGTCCGCGCTCCGGGCCTTCGGGCGCACGGCTTCCGGCCTCGCGGCTTCCAGGCGCATGGCTTCCGGGCGCATGGCTTCCGGACTCGCGGCCTCCGCCCGCGCGGCGTTCGAGCCGGAAGATGCGGATCCGGCGCTCCGTCCGGGACTGGTACGCGGCGTACGGCGGCCAGAACCGCAGCAGCTCCCGCCACGCCCGCTCCCGTTCGTCCCCCTCCAACTGCCGCGCCCGCACCGGAATGTTCCGCCCCCGGTAGCTGATCCACGCCTCCGGGTTCCTGCGCAGATTGCCGGTCCAGGCAGGATGGCCCGGCCTGCCGAAGTTGCTGCCCGCCAGCAGCCAGCTCCCCCGGTCCTCCTCGGGCAGGCACGCCAGTGGCGTGTGCCGCGGCTGCCCGCTCCTGGCGCCCGTCGACGTCAGTACGACACCGGGCAGCAGCCGGGTGCTGAGCATGGTCCGCCCACCGGACAGGCGGTGCACGGCCCGGTCCAGCGCGGGGATCACATGCGGTGCGATCCGGGCGAAGGCCCTGGTCGACGACATCCTCCGGATCAGCTTCACGGTGCCGGTCCCGGCCATCAGACAGCCGCCCCCGCTCTCGCGCACGCCCTCGCGCGCGGCCCGAACAGCGCCGCGCGGTCCGCGGCGCGCGCCCGCAGCCGGTGCACGGGGCCGAACAGCAACTCATCGCCCGCCGCGCGCTTGAAGTAGCGGTGCGCCACGTGTTCCCAGGTGAACCCGACCCCGCCGTGCAGCTGCACGGCCTCGGCCGCGGCCAGCCGCTGGGCTTCCAGCGCCTGCGCCAGCGCCAGCGCGCTCACCGTCGCCGGGTCGTCGTCCACCGCGCCGCCGGGCGGGCCGCCGGCGTCCCGGGCAGCCCGCGCAAGCCGGTCGGAGCCGCCGGGGCCGCTGAGCCGGTCAGGGCTGTCGGGCCGGTCGGCCTGCGCGGCCGTCCATGCCGCGTAGTACGCGGCCGAGCGCGCCGCCTGGACCTGCACGTACACGTCAGCCAGCCGGTGCCGCACCGCCTGGAACGAGCCGATGGGTCGCCCGAACTGCTCCCGGAGCTTGACGTACTCGACGGTATGGGTGAGCGCGCCGTCCGCGGCGCCCACGGCCTCGGCGGCCAGCACCGCTGCGGCTCGCGGACCGGCCGCCAGAAGCGCGGAGCACATGTCGCGGTCGACGCCGCCGCGGGCGCCACTGCTGTCGCCGCCGTCCACGACGGTTGTGTCACCGACCATGCCGCTGGCGGTGCCGTCCACGGCTCCGGTGCGACCGCCGCCGGGCCCGAGCAGAGCCGCCTCGACGTCGCGGAGTCGGACGCGGGCCGCCGGGCGGGTCTCGTCCAGCACGGTGTGCCGGGTGCGGACCAGACCGTGCGCGTCACCGCGGACCAGGAACAGCGGCGTACGGCTGCGGGTGAAGCCTCCGGTGTGCGCGGCGACGAGCAGCAGTCCGGCGCTGTGCCCGCCGAGCACCTGCGCCACCTCCCCGTACAGCCGCCACCCCGCGTCCGTGCGCCGGGCCTGGACACCGCCCGCGCGGCCGCCGCCCGCCCACGCGTGCCCGGAGCCGGCGAGTCCGAGGGCCGCGGTGAGTGCGTGGCCCGGGACGGCGAGGGCGGCGGTCAGTTCGCCGGAGGCGAGCCGCGGCAGCAGCCGGTCGCGCTGGTCGGCGCAGCCGTACCCGGCCACGAGCGGGGCGGCGAGGACGGCGGTGGGCAGCAGCGGGGAGGGCAGCAGGGCGCGGCCTGCCTCCTCGAAGGCGAGCGCGAGTTCCAGGGCGCCGCAGCCGGCACCCCCGTGCTCCTCGGGCAGCGCCAGACCCGGCAGGCCGAGCTGCCCGGCGAGGGTGCGCCACAGCGAGGTGTCGTACCCCTCGGGGGCCTGCACGGCGGCCTTGACCTCCTCGGGTCCGCAGCGCCGTGCGAGCAGGTCCCGCACCGTGTGCCGGACGGCTTCCTGCTCCTCGGTGAACGCGGTGTCCATGGGCAGCGCCCCCTGCGGATCGACGACTGGCGGACTCGGACGACGTAACTGACGGGGCGTCATATTAAAGACCTGCGGACGGAATGCCCAGGGCCCGCGCATCCGGACCCCCACGACCCCGGGGCCCGCACCCGGTACGGACCCTGCCGCCCGACACCGGACCTGATGTACCGTCAGATTCATGCCGGTCGCCACCAGCCCGCAGCACACCGCCGCACGCCGCGTCGCGGTCGCCGGGGTCGCGCTCTGCGACCCGGAAGCACCCGAGGGAGCCGCGACGCCTTACGCACTGCACGCGCAGGCCGCCCGCCGCGCCCTGGCCGACGCCGGAATCGACCGCTCCCGGGTGGACGGGCTCGCCTCGGCAGGGCTGGGCACCCTGGCCCCGGTGGACGTCGCCGAATACCTGGGGCTGCGGCCCACCTGGGTGGACTCCACCTCGGTCGGCGGGGCCACCTGGGAGGTGATGGCCGCGCACGCGGCGGACGCCATAGCCCAGCGGCGGGCCGACGCCGTGCTGCTCGTCTACGGCGCGACGCCGCGCACCGACCTCAAGGCCGGGCGCCGCACCGCCGACCTCTCCTTCGGCGCCCGCGGCCCCCTCCAGTTCGAGGCGCCCTACGGGCACACGCTCGTCGCCAAGTACGCGATGGCCGCCCGGCGGCACATGCACGAGTACGGCACCACCCTCGAACAGCTCGCCGAGGTCGCCGTGCAGGCCCGGGCCAACGCCGCGGCCAATCCCGAGGCGCTGCACCGCGAGCCGGTCACCGTGGCGGACGTGCTCTCCGGGCCGGTGATCGCCGACCCCTTCACCAAGCTGCACTGCTGCGTCCGCACCGACGGCGGGTGCGCCGTACTGCTCGTCGCCGAGGACCTGGTGCCCGACCTGGCCGCGGAGCCCGTGTGGGTCCTCGGCTCGGGCACGGCGGTCTCGCACACGACGATGTCCGGATGGGCGGACTTCACCGTCTCCCCCGCCGCCGTCTCCGGACCCGCCGCCTTCGCGCGGGCCGGAGTGACCCCGCAGGACATCGATGTGGCGCAGATCTACGACGCCTTCACCTACATGACCCTCGTGACGCTGGAGGACCTGGGCTTCTGCGCCAAGGGCGAGGGCGGCGCGTTCGTCGAGGGGGGCCGGCTGCTGCGGGAGGGCGCGCTGCCGGTGAACACCGACGGCGGCGGGCTGTCCGCCTGCCACCCGGGAATGCGGGGGCTGTTCCTGCTCGTCGAGGCCGTCCGGCAGCTCCGCGGCGAGGCCGGCGCCGGCCGGCAGGTCCGCCGACGCGACGGGACGCTGCCCCAACTGGCCGTCGCCTCGGGGACGGGCGGCTGGTTCTGCTCGTCCGCAACGGTGGTGCTGGGGCGCGGCTGAGCCGGTGCGGTCCCGGCCGGAACCGCGGGGACCGGCCGCGCCCCGGACCGGACCGGAACCGCTCGTACCTGCCAGAACCGCCAGAACCGCCAGAGCCGCTAGAACCGCTAGAACCGCTAGAACCGCTAGAACCGCTAGAACCGCTAGAACCGCTAGAACCGCTAGAACCGCTAGAACCGCTAGAACCGCTGGTACATGATGTGCAGCCCCACATAGCCGTGCCGAGGGTGCAGGAACCCTTCCTCCAGGGTGGCGACGATCGCGAAGCCGAGCGACTTCCACAGCGCCACGGCGGCGGTGTTGGTCTCCACCACGGCGTTGAACTGCATCGCCCGGTAGCCCTCCCGCCTGGCCCACTCCAGGGCGTGCTCCCCCAGCGCCCGGCCGACGCCCTTCCCCGCGTGGTCGGGGTCGACCATGAAGCTCGCTCCGGCGATGTGCGCGGCGCCGCCCATGTGGTTGGGGTTCATCTTGGCGGACCCGAGCACCGTTCCGTCGTCGTCCACGGCCACGACGGTGCGGCCGGGCGGCGGGAGCATCCAGGTGCTGCGGGCCGCGTCCTCGTCCATGTCGCGGGGGTAGGTGTAGGTCTCCCCCGCGGCGACGATGCGCAGGAGGAAAGGACGGATGGCCGGCCAGTCGGCCTCGGTGGCGGTTCGGATCTGCACCCGGCCAGCATGCGTCAGGCGCGGCCCTTCGCACCAGCGATTACCCTCCGGATCGGCTACTCCCCGGCGGGCCGGAAGACCGGCACGAGCCGCGGCCGGACGGCCTCGCCGCCGCTCGCGTCCCCGGCACCCTCGCCGCCCCCGCCGCCCGGCGCGGTCGTGGCGATCCGAGGGACGCTCCGAGCGGCTCTCCCGCCGACCGCGGCTCCCCCGTCGTCCCCGGCGATCGCGGCTGCCTCAACCGGCCGGAAGGCGACCCGCAGCGCCATCCCCGTCCGCAGCGCTTCCGGCGGGCAGTGCGTGACCTCCGTCATCATCCGCGGCCCCTCCGCGAGCTCGACCACGGCCGCCACGTACGGGACCCGGGCCCCGAAGGGCGGCAGGTCGTTGCGGTGGACGACGGACCAGGTGTAGAGCGTGGCCCGGCCGTCGGCCTCCTCCCAGTCGACGTGCTCGCTCCAGCAGTGCGGACAGAACTCGCGCGGGTAGTGGTGCGCCGCGCCGCAGCCCTCCGCGCGGCAGCGCCGCACCAGGAGCCGCCCCTCGGCGGCGGCCTGCCAGTACGGCGCGGTGAAGGCGTCGATGTCCGGCAGGTCGAACCGCTGCTGTGCCGCTGGTCCGCTCACGGAGCCCCCTCGCGCCGACGTCGTGCCGCCGCACCCGGGGCGCGGTACGGAACCGGTCACCCCCGAAAACTGACGACACGTCAGTTCTACGGCTTCCGGGTGCTCGCCCGCAAGTGCCGGCGGGCCACCCTAGGATTGTGGTCATGCCCATGTCCGAAAACGGCACACCCGTCCATATTCTCGGGGCCGGCCCCGGCGGCCTGGCCACCGCCGCGGCCCTGCGGGAGCGCGGCATCAGCTCCGTCGTACTGGAACGGAGCCACGCCGTCGGCTCCTCCTGGCGCGGCCACTACGACCGGCTCCGCCTGCACACCACCCGGACTCGGTCCGCACTCCCCGGGCTGCCCCTGCCCCGCGCGTACGGGCGCTGGGTCGCCCGCGACGACGTGGTGCGCTACCTGGAGAAATACGCCGCGCACCACCGGATCGAACTGGCCACCGGCGTCGAGGTGCACAGGCTGGAGCGGGCCGACGAAACGGAAGGCGCACCGGCTCCCGCGGACGGCACGCGGTGGATCCTGCACGCCAACGGCGGACGGCGGCTGACCGCACCCGCCGTCGTCGTCGCGACCGGCTACAACCACACCCCCTACCTACCCCCCTGGCCCGGTCGTGACGACTTCACCGGGGAGCTGCTGCACGCCTCCCGCTACCGCTCCCCCGCGCCCTACGCCGGTCGCGACGTACTGGTGGTGGGCGCGGGGAACACCGGCGCCGAGATAGCCGCCGACCTGGCCGAGGGCGGCGCCGGACGCGTCCGGCTGGCCGTGCGCACCCCTCCGCACATCCTCCGCCGCTCCACCCTCGGCTGGCCCTCGCAGCTCAGCGCGATCATGGGCCGGAGGCTGCCGGTGCGGCTCGGCGACGGGCTGGCCGCGCAGGTCGTCAGATTGTCCGGCCCTGACCTGACCCGGCACGGGCTGCCCCGCCCCGAGACGGGCCTGTACACCCGGGCCCGCCAAGGCACCACCCCGGTACTGGACGTGGGGCTCGTGGCCGCGGTGCGGCGCGGCAAGGTCGAGCCGGTGGCCGCCGTCGAGTCCTTCGACGGCGGAAAGGTGACGCTCGCGGACGGCGGGACGCTCTCCCCGGAGGTGGTCGTCGCCGCCACCGGGTACCGGCGCGGCCTGGAGGACCTCGTCGGCCATCTGGGAGTACTCGACTCCCGCGGGCTGCCCCGCGCACACGGCCGCCGCACCCACGCGACCGCGCCGGCCCTCTATTTCACGGGCTTCTCGAACCCGCTCAGCGGCACCCTGCGCGAACTCTCGCTGGACGCCCGCAGGATCGCCAGGGCCGTGGCGCGCGCCGCGCGCTGAGCGGAGAGCGCTGAGCGGGGAGCGCTGAGCGGAGAGCGGGAAGCGCCGAGCGGGGAGCGGAGAGCGGAGAGCGGGGAGCGGAGAGCGGAGAGCGGCGAGCGGAGAGCGGCGAGCGGAGAGCGGAGAGCGGAGAGCGGAGAGCGGAGAGCGGCGAGCGGAGAGCGGCGAGCGGGGAGCGGCGAGCGGCAGGCTGCCGCCGAGCGGGTGGTGGCGGGGGGCGGCTCCGGGACGCAGCGGGCCGGTGCGGCAAGAGGCCGGGGGCTCGGCGACGCGCGTCCCGGGGACAGCGAGCCGTCACGACGGGGGGCGGGTCACAGCGGAGAGGGACCGGCGACGACGGCAGCGGTGGCTGCGGTGTCGTCGCCACTCCGGGCCGACCGCGCCCCGGGGCCGGTCGTGCGGGTTGACTGCGCGGGGGTTCCTGACGCCGCGTCAGTTCAGTAATCTGACATAGCGTCAGTTCCGCGGAGGCGTCAGTCCCCGGCAGGCCACCACACGGGAGTGGGCGAGAGAACATGCTCGGATCGACTCACGGGACCCTCACCACGACCCCCCGCTCGGCCCGGGTACTGGCCTGCGGCGAGCGCGCACCCGGCGGCGCCGTGCACGGCCGGGCCAGGGACGCCGCCGACCCCGCAGACCCCTCATACGCGGCGCTCGACGTCAGCGGACGCCCACTGCACGCACCGGTACCGGACCTGGAGCGGTTCTTCCGTCCGGAGGCCGTGGCCGTCGTCGGCGCCTCGGACGCCGAGGGGCGGCCGCACGCCGGGATCACCCGCCTACTGGTCGGCTGGGCCGAGCGGGTCGGCGCCCGCCTGCACCCGGTGCACCCCAACCGGCGCACGGTCTTCGGGCTGCCCTGCGCCCCCAGCGTCGCCGCACTGCCCGAACCGGTGGACACGGCCGTGCTGCTCGTCGCCGACCCGCTGCCCGTCCTCGCCCAACTGGAGGGCACCAAGACCCGGTTCGCCGTCGTCTTCGCCTCCGGGTTCGCCGAGACCGGCGAGGCGGGTGCGGCCGCGCAGGCCCGGCTCGCACAGGCCGCCGCACGCTCGGGGGTGCGGCTGCTGGGCCCGAACACCAACCTCAACGCCTTCGAGCACTTCCGCGAGGACCTCGAAGGGCCGGCCATCGCCCTGATCACGCAGTCCGGCCATCAGGGGCGCCCCGTCTTCGCCCTCCAGGAGCTGGGCATCCGGGTCTCGCACTGGGCGCCGACCGGCAACGAGGCGGATCTGGAGACGGCGGACTTCCTCTCCTACTTCGCCACCCTGCCCGAGGTCGGGGCCGTCGCCGCATATCTGGAGGGGCTCAAGGACGGCCGCTCCTTCCTGCTGGCGGCCGACCGCGCCGCGCGCCGCGGCGTCCCGGTCGTCGCGGTGAAGGTGGGCCGCACCGAGACCGGCGCGCGGACAGCCGCGTCGCACACCGGGAAGCTCACCGGAGCGGACGCGACCGCGGACGCGGCGATGCGGCAGTTCGGCGTCACCCGGGTGAGCGGACTGGACGAGTTGCAGGACACCGCCGCGCTGCTGGCGCGCGCCCGGCCACCGCGGGCGGAGGGCGTGGCCGTGCACGCGATATCGGGCGGCACGGGGGCGCACTTCGCCGACCTGGCCACCGCCGAGGGGCTGAGCCTGCCCGCCCTCTCCCCGCAGAAGCAGGCGGAGCTGCACCAGTGGATCCCCGACGACCTCCCGGTCGCCAACCCCGTCGACAACGGCGGGCACCCGGTGGGCGACGGACGCGGCCGCAGGATCATCGACGCGCTGCTGGCGGACCCGCATGTCGGCGTGCTGGTCTGCCCCATCACCGGCCCCTTCCCGCCGATGAGCGACAGGCTGGCCCAGGACCTGGTGGACGCCGCCGAGGAGACGGACAAGCTGGTCTGCGTCGTATGGGGCTCTCCGGTGGGCACCGAGGACGCCTACCGGCACACCCTGCTGGGCTCCTCACGAGTGGCGACCTTCCGCACGTTCGGCAACTGCGTGCGGGCCCTCCGCGCTTACTTCGACCACCACCGCTTCACCCGGAACTACCGCTCCCCCTTCGACGGGGTGCCGCGCACCCCCTCCCCCTCGTTCCGCAAGGCCCAGGGGCTGCTGCGCCCGGGGCACTCCTTGAGCGAGCACGCGGGCAAGCAACTGCTGCGCGCCTACGGCATCCGCGTCCCCCGCGAGCAGCTGTGCACCAGCGCGGCGGGTGCGGTCCGCGCGGCCGCGCAGGTCGGCTACCCGGTCGTGATGAAGGCGTCGGCGCCGCAGCTCGCGCACAAGAGCGAGTACGGCCTCGTCCGGCTCGGGCTCACCTCCGCCAGCCAGGTGCGGGACACCTACCGCGAACTGACCGAGGGCGCCCTGGCCGAGGGCGTCGAGCCGGAGGGCGTGCTGGTGTGCCAGTTGGTCGATCCGGGCATCGAGATGGCCGTGGGCATCACCCAGGACGCACTGTTCGGGCCGACCGTGACGGTGGGGCTGGGCGGCGTGCTGATCGAGGTCCTGCGGGACACGGCGGTGCGGGTCCCGCCCTTCGGGGAGGACGAGGCCCGCGCGATGCTGGGCGAACTGCGCGGCGCCGCACTGCTGCACGGGGTGCGCGGCAGGCCGCCCGCCGACACCGACGCGCTCGTGGAGGTCGTCCTGCGCGTGCAGCGCATGGCCCTGGAGCTGAGTCCGGGCGCCCGCCGAAGCAGCGGCGCGGACGACGGAAGCGGCGGCGACGGTGGAAGCGGCGGGCTGGCGGAGCTGGACATCAACCCGCTGGTGGTACTGGAGCGCGGGCAGGGCGCGGTCGCGCTCGACGCGCTGGCCGTCTGCCGTTGAGCCCCCGTCCGACGATCGGTGCCCCGGCCGCGCCCCCGGCCGGGCCTGCGAGAGGAGGCTGCACAGTGACGTCCTCGCCCCGCAACACGTCCCGCGCGGAGCCCGGGCCCGTACCTGCGCCCGAGCCCACGGAAGGCTCCGCCCGCGCCACCGGCGTACGCGCTGCGCACGTGGAGGAGCCGCTGGGGCACGCTGTCGCCCAGGCCACCCGCAACGCCGTCTCGTGGATCACCCTCGACCGCCCGCACACGCTGAACGCGCTCACCTGGGAACAGCGGGAGCGGCTCATCGCACTGTTGGCCGACGCCTCGGCGGATCCCGGTGTCCGGGCCGTCGTGCTCACCGGGCGGGGCCGGGGCTTCTGCTCCGGTGCCGACCTCAGAAGCGACTCCGGCAGCGCCTCCGGGGGTGGCTCCGGGAGCGCCTCCGGCGTTCGGTCGGGGAGCGGGGAGCGGGTCGCCGGGGACGTGGCCCGCACGCTCGAGAGGGGGGCGCAGCGGCTGATCGCGGCCGTACTGGACTGCGAGAAGCCGGTGCTGGCCGCGGTGAACGGCATCGCCGCGGGGCTCGGCTGTCATCTCGCCCTGGCCTGCGACTTGGTGCTGGCCGCCGAGGAGGCGTCGTTCGTGGAGGTCTTCGTACGCCGCGGGCTGGTGCCCGACGGGGGCGGGGCCCATCTGCTGACCGGGCTGGTGGGGCCGCGGCGGGCGAAGGAGCTGATGTTCTTCGGGGACGCGCTGCCCGCCGCGGAGGCCGAGCGGCTCGGGCTGGTCAACCGGGTCGTGCCCGCCGGGGCCCTGAAGCGGACCGCGCGGGAGTGGGCGGAGCGGCTGGCCGCCGGGCCGACCCGCGCGCTGGCCCTCACCAAACGGCTGGTCGACTCCGCGCAACACATGGACCGCTCGGCCGCGTTCTCCGCCGAGGCGTGGGCGCAGGAGATCAACATGACCACCAGGGACGCACGGGAGGGCCTGGCCGCCTTCGTCGAGCGGCGCGATCCGGCGTTCGAGGGCCGTTGACCGGCCCGCGCCCTCGTCGGCCGCCCCAGGCGCGCTTCCCCCGGTGCCGTGGACCCGGCTTCGAGGCGGGGTGGAGCACCGTGGTTACTCTGGAGTTGCCGTGCGCGTCGGCACGACGGCGAGGAACTGTCCGCAATTTCCGATCTGACGAAGCATCAGGTGCGATGAATCCATGATGGGACACGCTGGAATGGCAGCCACCGCGGTGCGCTATCTGCGCGCCGCGGGTGCACCGGCCGCCCGCGGCACCCGCGGTGCGCGCAACACCCGGCCCGGCACCGGACGGCCCGGCACGGACCGACCCGGCACGGAGCGGGCGGGCGCCGGACCGGACGCGGAGTCCGGCGCGCTCCCCAAGGCCGACCTGCGCGCCGTGCGCGAGGACGAACGCGCACCCGTCGACCCGGCCCACTTCCGGCGCGTGCTCGGCGGCTTCGCCTCGGGTGTCACCGTGGTGACCGCACCCGCTGCGGAGCACCCCGCGGAACGCACCCCGGCACGTGGATCCTCCGCGGCGGAGTCCGGCGGGGCGCCGGGGCCGGCGGGGTTCGCCTGCCAGTCCTTCGCCTCCCTGTCGCTGGAGCCGCCCCTGGTGTCGTTCATGGTGGGCCGCACCTCCACCAGCTGGCCCCGCATCGCACGGGCCGGCGTCTTCTGCGTCAACGTCCTGGCCGCCGATCAGGGCGAGCTGTGCCGTGCCTTCGCGGTGAGCGGCGCCGACAAGTTCGCCGGGGTCTCGCACCGCCCCGCGCCGGTCACGGGCTCGCCGCTGCTGGCGGGCGTGGCGGCGTGGATCGACTGCGAGATCCACACCGTGCACACCGGCGGCGACCACCTCATCGTGGTGGGCCGGGTGCGCGCGCTGGACGCGGCCGAGGACACCGGGGACCCGCTGGTCTTCCACCGCGGCCGCCTGGGCACCTTCGCACCGGCCGACGGCCGGGACTGAGCACGGCGGCCACGGCGGTCCTGACCCGCCGCCGGCCACCCGTTTCCGCCGCCGGCTCCCCGGTCACCTGGAGTGCACCGCCAGCCCGGTCCGGCCGGGGGCGAGTTCCGGGCGCAGCACGAGATCGGCGTCGTAGTCGCCGCCCGCCTCGTACCGGAAGGGCAGCGGGGCGAGCGAGTCCAGGGTGCGCAGCCGCTCTCGGAGCTCCTCCCGGCGCTCCTTGACGTCCGCCGCGGTCGCCCGGTCGGCCCCGTAGACCACGAACGGCGGGAGCGCCGACATGCCCGTGTACCAGAACGTGCCATGGTGCAGCGGGAAGAGCACGTCGTCGACGTACCCGTGGACACCGCGCGGGCCGAAACCGGAAGCACGCGCCCCGACCGACGTGACGACCATGGCGCGCTTGCCCGCCAGTCCCCCGTCCCCGTACCGGCGGATGGCGCCCTGCGCGTCCCGTACGCCGAACGCGAAGCCCTGCACCAGCACCCGGTCGAACCAGCCCTTGAGGATGGCGGGCGGCCCGAACCACCACAGCGGGAAGTGGAAGACCACGGTGTCGGCCCACGCGATCTTCTCCTGCTCGGCCCGGATGTCCGCGCTGAGCCCGCCCGTGACGTACCCGTGCTCCTGCGCCTCCCCCACCACCAGCCGTTCCCCGGCCGGTGCCCTGCCGGGGAAGTCCGCACCGTCGACGACCGGATTCCAGCCCATCGCGTACAGGTCGGACTCCCGCACCTGGTGTCCCTGTTCCCGCAGTGCGGCGACGCCGGTGTCCCGCAGCGCGGCGTTCAGGGAGCGCGCCTCGGGGTGGGCGAAGATCCACAGCGTCTTCTTCGGCGTCTTCTTCGGCGCCTTCTTCGATTTCGGCGTCGTCTTCGTCGTCTGCATGCCACCGATCCTGCGTCTCGCCGTGGGCCGGATCGAGTGGCCGGATGGACGATGAGTGCAAGATTCCGGCCACACCCGGCCCCCTCGGCAGGCACCGGCGAACAGACCTGCCGGACGCCGGACGCCCCGGCGACCCGGCAGGCCGGGCAGGCCGGGCAGGCAGGGCAGGCAGGGCAGGCAGGGCAGGCAGGGCAGGCAGGGCAGGCAGGGCAGGCCGGGTGCACGGGGAGCCGGGCGGCTCAGGTGGCCGGAGGGGCACTGTGTGCGAGGATCAGGCCATGGCCGCCTTTACCCGCCCCGGACTGCACCGGGTGGCCGTGCTGGTCAGACACGGGGTGCTGCCGATGGAGCTCGGGCTGGTGCACCAGGTGTTCGGCCGCGCCGCCACCGCCGGGGGCGAACCGCTGTACGAGGTCGTCACCTGCGCCGTCACTCCGGGAACCGTCCGTACGGACGCCGACTTCCCCATCCACGTGTCGCACGGCCCCGAAGCGCTGGCGGAGGCCGACACGGTCGTCGTCCCCGCCACCCACGAGCCGGACGAGACGGAGACCGAGGGCACCCTGCCCACACCGCTCCGCGAGGCGTTCGCGCGGGTCCGCCCCGGCACCCGGGTGGCATCCATCTGCACGGGCGCCTTCGTCCTGGCCGCCGCCGGACTGCTGGACGGCAGGCGGGCGACGACCCACTGGATGTCGACCGACAGCTTCCGCGCCCTGTATCCGGCCGTGCGGCTCGACCCGGACGTGCTCTACGTGGACGAGGGCGCCGTGCTGACCTCCGCGGGTGAGGCGGCCGGGATCGATCTGTGCCTGCACATCGTGCGGGAGGACCACGGGGCGGCCGTCGCCAACACGGTGGCGCGGCGCACCGTCGTACCACCGCACCGCGACGGCGGACAGGCCCAGTTCATCCGCCGCCCCGTCCCCGAACCCCGCCGCTCCTCCACCGGAACGGCCCGCGCCTGGGCCCTGGACCACCTGGACCGCCCGCTGACCCTCCGCGAACTCGCCGCGCGCGAATCCATGAGCGTCCGCACCTTCACCCGCCGCTTCCGCGAGGAGGTCGGCGTCACGCCGCTGCGCTGGCTGACCCAGCAGCGCATCGAACGCGCCCGCCAACTGCTGGAGGAGACGGACCTGCCCGTCGAACGGGTCGCCGAGCGCGCCGGCTTCGGCACGGCCGCCTCCCTCCGCCAGCACTTCCACGCGGCGCTGGGTGTCTCCCCGCGCGCCTACCGCCGCACGTTCCGGACGGAGACCGGTGCGGGAGCGGGCGCGGAGGGCGCTGCGGCATAGCGGACCGCGCTGCGGTATGGCGGACCGCGCGGCGGTGCGCCGAGCCCGGCGGTGGTGCAGTGTGCGGCCGTCGCGCCCGAGGGCGGGCCCCGGCCCGGCAGGCGCGCGGCTAGAACGTGAGGACCGCGCGGGCCACCCTGCCGTGGTGGGCGTCGTCGGCGGCTGCCTCGAACTCCTCGACCGGGTACGTGCGGGTGACCAGCTCGTCGAGCAGCAGCCGCCCCTGCCGGTACAGGTCCGCGTAGAGCGCGATGTCCCGGGAGGGACGGGAGGAGCCGTAGCGGCAGCCGAGGATGGACTTGTCCAGGAACAGCGCGGCCGGCAGGAAGACCGCCTCGGCACCGGTCGGGGGCATGCCCAGCAGCACGGCCTGGCCGCGGCGGCCGAGGAGGTCGACGGCCTGTCGTACGAGCGCGGTGCTGCCGACGCACTCGAAGGTGTGCTCGGCCCCCTCCGGCAGGATCTCCCTGACGGCGGCGACCGTGTCCGCGCCGCTGCCGCCCCGTGCGGCGGTCACGAAGTGGGTGGCGCCGAACTGCCGCCCCAGAGCCTCCCTGCCGGGGTCGGCGTCCACCGCGACGACGGGGGCCGCACCCGCGATCCGGGCGCCCTGCAGCACGTTGAGCCCGACACCCCCGGCGCCGAGCACCACCACGGACTCGCCCTGGCCGACCCGCGCCCGGTTGAGCACGGCGCCGACCCCGGTCAGGACGGCGCACCCGATGAGCGCCGCCGAGGTGAGCGGGACGCTGCGCGGCACCGGCGTGGCCTGGACCGCCTTGACCAGGGTGCGCTCGGCGAAGGCGGAGTTCGCGGCGAAGTTGAACAGCGGTTGGCCGCGCCGGGTGAAGGGCTGCTCGGGTCGGCCGAGGGACCGGGGGCACATGGTGGGGCGGCCCCGCGCGCACTGGGGGCAGGCGCCGCAGTTGGCGATGGTCGACAATGCCACGTGGTCACCGGGCGCCACATGTGCCACCCCGTCGCCGACCGCCTCGACCACTCCGGCGCCCTCATGTCCGAGGACGACGGGCCGGGGGAAGGGGATCGTCCCGTCGATGACGGACAGATCGCTGTGACACAGCCCGGCCGCCCGGATGCCGACCAGCACCTCGCCGGGTGCGGGCGGCCGGATCTCCAGATCGTCCACGAACCGGGCCCGCGCGCCCTCCAGGACCACGCCTCTCATGCCGCTTCCGCCTCCCTCACGACGGCCAGACGATCGACTGGAGCTCGCTGTAGGCGTGCAGCCCGAACGAGCCGCCGTCCCGCCCCACTCCGGAATCCTTGCAGCCGCCGAACGGCGTCTCGGGGTGGCGCTGGGCGGTGTTGATGCCGACGTTGCCGGAACGCAGCCGCCCCGCCAGCCGCCAGGCCCGGCCCGTGTCGCCGCTGAAGACGTAGTCGTAGAGGCCGTACGGGGTGCTGTTGGCGATCCGCACGGCCTCGTCGTCGTCCGCGAACGGGAGGACGACGACCACGGGACCGAACAGCTCCTCGCGGGCCACGGTCATCTCCGGGGTGACGCCGGTGATCAGCGTCGGCGCGACGTAGAACCCGGTGCCGGGATCCGCGGGCCGCTCGCCCCCCACCAGCACCGTGGCGCCCTGCGCGCGGGCCCCCGCGACGTACGCCTCGATCCGGTCGCGCTGGGCCGCCGAGATGACCGGGCCCAGCAGGGTTCGCTCGTCCGTGGGATCGCCGGGCGTGAGTGCGGAGGCGTACCGTGAAAGGGCAGTCACGAACTCGTCGTGGAGCGAGTCGTGTACGAGCACACGCGTCGGTGCCGTACAGATCTGGCCGCTGTGAAAGGCCCAGGTCGAGGCGACCGAGCCCAGTGCTGCTTCGCGGGCCCTGCCCACCGCGTCGTCCAGCACCAACGCCGCACCCTTTCCACCCAGTTCCATGAGGGTGCGCTTCATGCCTTGTCCCGCGGCCCCCGCGATCTGCTTTCCCACGGAGGTGGAGCCGGTAAAACTGATCATGTCGACGTCCGGGTGTGCGACCAGTGCCTCCCCCGGCCCCGGGCCCGACCCCGTGACCACGTTGAAGAGCCCGTCCGGCAGCCCCGCCTCCCGCAGCAGCGGCCCCAGCTCCAGGCAGCTGAGCGGATCCTGCGGCGCCGGCTTGCAGACCACGGCGTTGCCCACGGCCAACGCGGGCGCGACCTTGCCCGCGAGGTTGACCACAGGAAAGTTGTAGGAGGTGATGCAGCCGACCACACCGACGGGGCGGCGTACCGCCGCGGCACCGATCAGCCCTCCAGGGGCCAGCGCGCTGGCCCCCACGGGCTGCGGCGCCAGCGGAAGGACGTCCGGCTCCAACGCACCCCGCGCATAGCGTTGGAAGCGGTCGGCCGCGGTGGGCAGTTGCATTCCGCGGGCGACCTTGACGGTGGCACCGGTCTCGGCCTGGAGCAGGGGCAGCAGCGCGGACCCGTGCGCGCTGAGGACCTCGGCGATCCGCTCCAGCACCCGGGCCCGCTCCCGGGGGTCCGTGTCGGCCCACGCCTCCTGGGCGGTACGGGCTGCACGGACGGCCGCGTCGATGTCCGCGGCGCTCCCCTCGGGCGCGTGGCCGAGCAGCGCTTCGGTGGCCGGATCGGTGATCGGGTAGTGGCCCAGCGCGGGCTGGTGCCAGCCGCCGTCGATCCAGTGCCGGTACGTCCTGGGGGCCGGTCGCCGGGCTGTTGGATCTGTGCCGTCCGCGGAGGGGAAGGCGGCGGGTGCGGGGCTCGGTTCCGTGGTCACCTGTGTGCCTCCCCGGGCAGGCCCAGCACGTGCCGGGCAAGGATGTCGCGCTGGATCTCGTCCGAGCCGCCGTAGAGGGTGTCGGCACGGGTGAAGAGGAACAACCGCTGGAGGGAGTCGATTTCATAGGGCCGGTGCGGCGCCCAGTCATGCGGGCCGAGAGCAGCGGCGGCTTGACGGACCTGCATCGCCAGCTCTCCGAGGCGCTGATGCCAGCTCCCCCACAGCAACTTGGCGACGCTGGGGGCGCCCGGGATCGTGCCCGCACCGGCCGCAGGGTCCGGCCCCGCGCCCGCACCGTTTCCCGAACCCGAACCCGAACCCGGACCCGAGCGCGAGCGCAAACCCGAACCCGAACCCGAGCGCGAACCCGAACCCGAACCCGAACCCGAACCCGAACCCGAGCCCGAGCCCGAGCCCGAGCCCGAGTCGCCCAGGGTGCGCAGGGCGTTCCAGCGCATGGTCCGCAGCTCCGCCCATGCCCGCACGAGCCGGTCGCGCACCACGGGGTCGGTGTCTGCGCCGGTCTGCAGGGCGAGGCGCAGCACGCGGTCGAGCTCGGCGGCGAAGCCGATCTGCTGGGCGAGGGTGGACACTCCGCGTTCCAGGGCGAGCAGGGAGGTGGCGATGCGCCAGCCGTCGCCCTCGGCGCCCACCCGGTGCCCGGGCGCGACGCGTGCGCCGTCGAAGAAGACCTCGTTGAACTCGTCCGTGCCCGACATCTGCCGGATCGGCCGGACCTGGACGCGGCCCGGCTGGTCCATGGGCACCAGCAGGAAGGAGAGCCCCTGGCGTCCCCGCGTGCCCTGGCCGGTGCGCGCGAGGACGAAGCACCAGTCGGCCTCGCGGGCCAGCGAGGTCCAGAGCTTCTGACCGGTGACCCGGTAGCCCGCGGCGCCGCCGTCGGCGGCGGAGTCGCGTACGGCGGTGGTGCGCACGGCCGCCAGGTCGGACCCGGCGCCTGGCTCGCTGTACCCCTGGCACCACAGCTCCTCACCGCGGGCGACGGGAGGCAGGAAGCGGGCGCACTGCTCCTCGGTGCCGTGGGCCAGGAGGGTGGGCGCGAGCAGGTTCTCGCCGATGTGGCCGACCCGACCGGGTGCCCCCGCACGCGCGTACTCCTCGGCCCAGACGACCTGCTGGGTGAGAGTGGCGGCGCGGTTGCCGTGGCTGCCGCGGCTGCGGTCCCAGCCGATGCCGATCCAGCCCGCGCGGCCCAGTTCGCGCTCCCAGCGGCGGCGGACGCCGGCGGCCTCGTGGGCGCTGCCGGGCCCGCCCTGTCCGGCAGCGGCGGCGTAGTCGCCGGACAGGTGGTCGTGCAGCCATGCGCGGGACCGTGCTCGGAAGTCCTCGTCCTCGGGCGTGAAGCCGAAGTCCATGCGTCCCCCTCTCCGGGGCGGGCCGGTCCCCGGTGTGCGGGGCCGGACGTCCTCGGTCCTGGTCATGCCGGACGTCCTCAGGTCCGGGTCACGCCTGGGGCCGGTCCTTGCGGGCGGCGGCCTCGGACATCTCTTCGAGCCGCTCCAGCAGCGGCATCGGGTCCTGGCCGACGGTGCCGGGCAGCCGGTCGGCCAGTTGCCGGGGCGTCCAGGAGCCGTCGGCGTAGGCGGACCGCAGTTCGCGCGGCTGCGCCCATACCGCGATCTTGGGGCCGGCGACTGTGTAGACCTGTCCGGTGACCCCCTGCCGCCGGGCGGACTCGCTGAGGAGGTAGACGACGAGGGGGGCCACGTCCTCGGGTGCGCCGATCTCCGCCAGCTCCATGGGGACGTTGGCGGACATCCTGGTGCGGGCCACGGGCGCCACGGCGTTGGCTGTCACGCCGTACTTGTGCAGGCCGAGGGCCGCGCTGCGGACGAGCGAGATGATGCCGCCCTTGGCCGCAGCGTAGTTCGCCTGCGCGACGGAGCCCTGGTGGTTGCCGCTGGTGAAGCCGATGAGTGTGCCGCCGCGCTGGGCGCGCATGACGGCGGCGGCGGCGCGGAAGACGGTGAAGGTGCCCTTGAGGTGGGTGGCGAGCACCGTGTCCCACTCCTCCTCGCTCATGTTGAACAGCATTCGCTCGCGCAGGATTCCGGCCGCGCAGACCACTCCGTCCAGGCGGCCGTAGTGGGCGAGGGCGGTGTCCACGACGCGCTGCCCGCCGTCCATCGTGGAGATGTCGTCGGCGACAGCCACCACGCGGCCGCCCGCCTCCGTGATCTCCTGCACGACGCTCTCGGCTATCTCGCTGCGCGGTTCGGCGCCGTCGACGGAGACGCCGTGGTCGTTGACGACGACCTCGGCTCCCTCGTCCGCACACGCCTTCGCCACGGCGCGGCCGATACCGCGCCCGGCGCCGGTGACGGCGACGACCCTCCCGGTCAGGAAATCACCCACGTCCGCCCCCTCCCAATTATCTGACGACCCGTTAGATTCTTGAGCAGGCTCCGGCCGAACACAAGCCCCCGGCCCCGGGAGGACGGATGACCGCTCCGGCACACTTCCCCGCCTTCACCGAGATCGCCCGACGCGTCAACAACTGGGGGCGGTGGGGCGCCGAGGACGAGATCGGCACACTCAATCTGGTGACGGACGCGGTGGTGCGGGAGGCGGCGGCCTGCGTACGCACCGGCCGCCGCGTCCCGCTCGCCCTGCCACTCCAGCAGGACGGGGTGCAGACGGGGACGATCCCGGGCCGGGTGAACCCGCTGCACACGATGGTCGCGCTGAACCTGGAACTGTTCGGCGCCGGCGCGGTCGCCACCAGCGACGACGCGGTCACCATGGGACTCCAGGCCGGGACCCACTGGGACGGCCTCCCGCACGTCTCGCACGGCGGGCGGATCTACAACGGCCGCCCCGCCACCACGGTCACCGCGCACGGCGGCGCCGCGTTCAGCGGCATCGAGAAGTGCCGCCCCCTCGTCTCCCGCGGTGTGCTGCTCGACGTGGCGCGGGCCCGCGGCGAGGATCTCGCGGCGGGCGGGCACGCGGTGACACCCGAGGACCTGGCGGCAGCCGAGGAGTTCGGGGGCAGCCGGGTGCGGGCGGGCGACATCGTGCTCGTACGGACCGGGCAGATCCGCCGCTGCCTGGCGGGCGACCGGGAGGGCTACGCCCACCCCTCCCCCGGGCTGTCGCTGCGCACACCGGCCTGGTTCCATGAGCGCGACGTCGCCGCCGTGGCCAACGACACCCTCACGTTCGAGATCCTCCCGCCCGAGGTCGAGGGCCTCTGGCTGCCGGTCCACGCCCTGCACCTGGTGGAGATGGGCATGCTGCAGGGCCAGAACTGGAACCTGGAGGAGCTCTCCGAGGCATGCGCCGACGAGGGGCGCTACGCCTTCCTGCTGGCGGCGCAGCCCGAGCCGTTCACGGGCGGCACCGGCGCCCCGGTGGCGCCGGTAGCCGTGCTGTGACGGCGGTCGGCCGCGGGGCGCCGGGGCGGTTGCCGGGCCCGGCACAGTCGGGTGGCGGCGCTCCGGTGCGCGCCCCGAGCACGGCACGGCATGCCGCCACCCGACTCCGGCGCTCGGGGACCCGTCCTCGGACGGAGGTCGGCGCCGGAACGCGACCCGCACTCGCCGAGGAACCTCTGGTACCTCGTCGTCCCCTCACGACGAATCGCTCCACCCAAGGGTGATCAAACCGGTACGAGACGTCAACACCTGGTCTGGACTTTGGGAGTTATGCCCGTATTGCCCGGCGCGCGCTCAGCCGAACGCGCCAGCGCCCGCCCCGGCCACATTGACGCGCGCACCCACATTCACCCCGGCACGCGGCTCACCGTTCGCCCGGGCCTCCCGACGGGTGCCCGACTCCCGGCTGTTGGCCTGCACGGGGTCCACCGCCCCCAGCGGCGCGGTGTCCAGCTCGCACCAGACCCGCTTGCCGCCCGGCTCGTGCTCCCAGCCCCAGCGGTCGGCGAGACCCGAGACGAGTTCGAGGCCGCGACCGCCGGTGTCCTCCCCCTCGGCGAGGCGGCGGCGCGGCGCGCGGCTGCTCGCGTCCGCCACCTCGACCCGGACCGAGCCGGCCACCTCGTGCGCGGCCCCGGCCGGGCAGCGCCGCGGCAGCAGCATGCACAGGACGGCCGGACAGCCGGTGTGCACCACCGCGTTGGTGACGAGTTCCGAGATCAGCAGAATCAGCGTCTCGGCCAGCGGCTCATCGGCGTCCACCCCCGATCCCGCCAGCCGGGCCCGGGCCCACCTCCGGGCACGGGCCACCTCCGTCGGATCGGATCCGATCTCCAACTGCTCCAGAAGCACCTGCACCGCTCACACCATCCGAACTGGCGGACACATCGCCTCGCGTCTCCATGTAGTCACGGATTGTGACTCCAGCGAGAACAGCATGGTTGACTCGCAGTGAAGCCAACAAGCGCTTCAGGCATATTCCGGCGCAAAGGAGTAGACGCACGGCATACTGTGCGACGCCGAGCACAGGGACTCGAACGACCGCGCCCGTATCTCGTGGACACCCTTACACCCCTTGGCCGTCGGGGCCGACACCGCTCGGCGGCGCGGCCCGCGCCTTCCGCCGGCGGCCCGCGGCCGCCGTACTCGCACCCAGGGAGCGTATCCGAGTGGAATACGATCTTCCGCTCACGGTGGCCAAGAGTCACACACAAGACAGTCATAACCCTGCGTAACCACGCGCAGCGCATCTCCCGGCCGAACAGGGCATTCACCGACCCGCAGGACGCAGCAGCGCCGCGGCCAACCGCTCCTCGGAGTCCCCGGCTGCGCACCACTGCTCCGCACGCAACCAGGCGCGTTTCAGGTGCAGATGGACATCGGCCTCCCAGGTGAAGCCCGTTCCGCCGTACACCTGGAGGCAGTCGCGGGCATTGCCGACGGCGGCGGTGTCGGCGAGCAGCTTCGCCGCGCGGATCTCCTCCTCGTCCGCCGTCACGGCCGCCGCGTAGACCACACTTCTGGCCGTCTCCGAACGGACCAGCATCCCCGCGCACAAGTGCTGCACCGCCTGGAAGCTGCCGACCGGACGGCCGAACTGCTCGCGCTCCCGCGCGTACCCGACCGCCAGCTCCAGCGTGCGCCGGGCGCTGCCGAGTTGCTGCGCCGCGGCGAGCAGAGCCCCCTCCAGGAGCAGCACTCCCCCGTCGGGCGCCCCGCCCCCGGCCCGGCCCTGATCCGGCAGCGGCACCCGCACGCGGTGCAGCGGCGTCAGCGGGTCGGCCGAGCGCATCGGAACCGCGGCCAGCGCCACGGGATCCAGTACCCGGGCGGGGCGGCCCTCCTCCAGCAGCAGCACGGCGCCCGCCGACGCCAGGTGCTCGACCAGGGCGCAGTCCCCGGCACAGGCCCCGGCCAGCGCCGTCACCGGCACCGCGCCCTCCGCGGCTCCCGACACCAGGCCGGTGCTGCCCGCCAACTCCGCTGCGACCAGCGGGCCCGGCAGCAGCGCCCGGCCCGCCTCCTCGAACACCAGCACCGCCTCCGGCAGACCCGACCCGACACCTCCGGCCCGCTCCGGCACCCGGAGGCCGAACAGCCCCGCCGCGCCCAGCTCGCGCCACAGCCGGCCGCCCGGCACGAGCCGCCCCCCGGCGCGGTCAGCCCCCTCCACCCGGTCGGCCCTCTCTGTCCCGTCAGCCCCGTCCATTGCGTCAGCCCTGTCCGCTGCGTCTACTGCGGCACGCAGCGCCCCGCGCCCCAACCTCGCCGCCAGCAGGTCGCGCATGCCGCGCCGCAGCGCCTCCTGGTCCCGCGTGAGCCGGAAGTCCATCCCTGCCGTCACCGTCCTCTCGGCAGGCCGAGCACCCGCTCGGCGAGGATGTTGTGCTGGATCTGCGAGGTGCCGGCCGCGATCGTGTACGAGAGGGAGGAGAGCCGCTCCCGCGTCCACTCCTCGGCCAGATCCAGCGAAGCGGGGCCCAGCACCTCGGCCGCGGCCTCGTACAGCTCCTGCCGCGCGTGCGAGTAGCGCAGCTTGAAGACCGAACCGCCGGCTCCGGGCACTCCGCTCCCGCCCTGGCGCAGCGCGTGGGCGGCTTCGCTGACGTTCCACTGGACGAGCCGCCACAGCGCGGTGAACTCCGCGTTCAGCCTGCCCAGTCGACGCCGCAGGACCGGGTCCTCCCAACGGCCGTCGCGCCGCGCATGCCGCGCGAGCAGCCGCAGGGTGCGGCGGCAGGCGACGACCTCGCCGGCGAACGCCGTGCCCCGCTCGAAGGAGAGGGTCACCATGGTGACCCGCCAGCCGTCGTTCTCGGCGCCGACCCGGTTGCCGACCGGCACCCGCACCTCGTCCAGGAAGACCTCGGCGAACTCCTGCGACCCGGCCAGGGTGCGCAGCGGGCGTACGGTGACCCCGGGTGCGTCCATCGGCAGCGCGAGCCAGCTCAGGCCGCGGTGCCGGGGCGCCTTGGGGTCGGTGCGCACGAGCAGTTCGCACCAGTCGGCGACCTCGGCGTGCGAGGTCCAGATCTTGGCTCCGGTCACCACGTAGCTGTCGCCGCTGCGCACCGCACGGGTGCGCAACGAGGCCAGGTCGGAGCCGGCCTCCGGCTCGGAGAACCCCTGGCACCACACCTCCTCGCCGCGCAGGATCGGCGGCAGCCAGCGGGCGCGCTGCGCCGGGCCGCCCTCGGCGGCGATCGTCGGCCCGGCGTGCAGCAGGCCGACGAATCCGGCACCGACGTAGGGGGCTCCGGCCGCCTCCGTCTCCTCCAGGAAGATCAGGTGCTGGACGGGGGTGGCGCCCCGGCCGCCGGCCTCCCGCGGCCAGTGCAGTCCCGCGTATCCCGCGTCGTACAGCCTGCGCTGCCAGCCCATGTCGTAGGCCCGCCGCGCCGGCCAGTCCAGTGGGTCGGGGCGCGGCGGCAGGGTGGGCAGGACGGCGGCCAGCCAGGAGCGCAGCCGGGCCCGGAACTCCTCGTCGCCCCGCGTGTACGCCAGCTCCATCGGGTCCTCCTCGCCACGTCCGGCTTCCTCGCCACGTCCGGCTTCCTCGCCACGTCCGGCTTCCTCGGCACTCCGCGCTCTCGGCTCTCCGCGCCCCGCGCCCCGCGCCCCGCGCAGGCTCACTCCCGGGCAGCCCGCGCTCCCGGCCCGCGCTCCGGTTCGTGCGCGCCGTCCCTGCTCCCACCCGAGCGCCCGGTCCCTGCACCCGGGTCGGGCGCGCTCCGCGGCTCATTCCAGGTCGAGTTCCAGCATTCGGATGGCGTTGCCCCGCATCAGCTTGTGGACGGTCTCCTCGTCGAGGCCGTCCACGTGCTCCAGGGCGACCTGCCGGGTGTGCGGGAAGGTGGAGTCGACGTGCGGGTAGTCGGTCTCGAAGGTCGCGTTGTCCCGGCCGACCGCGTCCAGCGCGGTGACGCCGTGCTTGTCGCGGAAGAAGCAGCAGAAGATCTGTCGGTAGTAGTAGCTGGAAGGTGGTTCGGGGACGAGGTCGCGGACGCCGCCCCAGGCGCGGTGCTCTTCCCACACGTCGTCGGCGCGCTCCAGCGCGTAGGGGATCCAGCCCATCTGGCCCTCGCTGTAGGCGAGCTTCAGCCGCGGGTGCCGCACGAGTACGCCGCTGAAGAGGAAGTCCATCATCGAGGCCATGGCGTTGTTGAAGGAGAGCGACGCCTGGACGGCCGGGGGCGCGTCGGGGGAGGCGGCGGGCATCTGGGAGGAGGAGCCGATGTGCATGTTGACGACGGTTCCGGTCTCTTCGCAGACGGCGAAGAAGGGGTCCCAGTAGCCGCTGTGGATGCTGGGCAGTCCCAGGTGGGTGGGGATCTCGCTGAAGGTGACGGCGCGGACGCCGCGCTCCGCGTTGCGTCGTACCTCGGCGACGGCCAGCTCGATGTCCCACAGCGGGATCAGGCACAGCGGCACCAGCCGCCCGCCGGAGTCGCCGCACCACTCCTCGACCATCCAGTCGTTGTAGGCGCGCACGCAGGCCAGCGCCACCTCCTTGTCGTGCGCCTCGGCGAAGGTCTGACCGCAGAAGCGGGGAAAGGTGGGGAAGCACAGCGACGCCTCGACGTGGTTGAGGTCCATGTCCCTGAGGCGCTCGGCCGGGTCCCAGCAGCCGCGCCGCATCTGGTCGCGGGTGATGCCCTCCAGGGTCATCTCGTCCCGGTCGAAGCCCACGGCGGCGATGTTGCGCTTGTACGGGAACTTCAGGTCCTCGTAGACCCACCAGTCGGTGGCCGGCCCGTCGGGGTCCATCGTGATCCGGTACTTTCCGCCCACGTACTCCAGCTCACCGATGCCGGCGGTCAAGGGCTGGGGCCCCTTGTCCCGGTACTTGGCCGGCAGCCAGGTCGCGAAGAGGTGCGCGGGCTCGATCACATGGTCGTCGACGCTGACGATGCGCGGTAGTTCGGTCACGGACGTGGCCCCCTCGCCATACCGAGATCTGATGACACGTCAGAAACAGGCTGAGGACGAGGCTAGCCCCGCGCCTCTGGACCGACAAGGCGCCGCCCCTTACGCTTCCCGCACGATCTGACGGAGCGTCAGTACGATGGGGATGGGGGGCGGCATGACCGCCGGACACCAGCAATCCGAGCGGCGCGGCGGCGGCACCACGGCCCGGGGCCCCGACGACGCCGCCGTCGCCCGCACCCTCGGCAGCTCGCGCACCCTGTGGGAACTGGTCGTGCGCCGCGCCGACCTGACCCCCGGAGCACGCGCGCTGATCCAGGCGGCGGACGATCCGGCCGACGACGAGTCCCTCACCTTCGACGAACTGCGCGACCGCGCCGAACGCACCGCGGCGGGGCTCTGCGCGCGGGGCGTGCGCCCCGAGCACACCGTCGCCTGGCAGCTCCCCACCCGCATCGGGACCGTCGTGCTCTCCCTGGCCCTGGCCCGGCTCGGCGCGCGGCAGACGCCGCTCCTCCCCGGCCACGGGGAGCGCGAGGTGGGGCTCGCACTGCGCGCGACCGGCGCCGCCTGGTACATCCACCCCGGCCGCAGGCACGGCACCGACCACACCGCACCGGCCGACCGGCTCCGCGAACGGCACGGGGTCTCCCCACGCACCCTCACAGCCGCGGAGGCCCTTGCCGAGCCCGCACCCACCGCGGCGCCCCCGCCACCGCCACCGCCCGCGGACGGCACGCAGGTGCGCTGGATCTACTGGACCTCCGGCACCACCTCCGCACCGTGCGGCGTACGGCACACCGACCGGAGCCTGCTCGCCGGAGGTTCCTGCCTGGCCCACGCGCTCCGGCTGCGCCCCGACGACGTGGGCTCGATCGCCTTCCCCTACGCCCACATCGGCGGCCCGGACTACCTGGTGGTGCTGCTGCTGTACGGGATTCCCGCGGTGCTGTTCGAGAAGTTCGCGCTGCCCGGCGCGCTGGCGGGGTACCGGCGGCACGGGGTGACGACGGCGGGCGGCTCGACCGCGTTCTACTCGATGTTCCTGGCCCAGCAGCGCGCCCGGCCCGGCGAGCGGCTGCTCCCGAGCCTGCGGCTGCTCGCGGGCGGCGGCGCCCCCAAACCGGCGGAGCTCTACCACGAGGTGGTCGCGGAGCTCGGCTGCCGACTCGCGCACGGCTACGGCATGACCGAGGCGCCCATGATCACAATGGGCTGCCCCGACGACACACCGGAACAGCTCGCCACCACCGAGGGCCGCCCGCCCCCCGGGATGGAGATCCGCGTCACCGCCCCGGACGGCACCCCGCTGCCGCCGGGGAGCGAGGGGGAGGTGCGGCTGCGCGGCGAGGCGGTGTGCCGCGGCTATCTGGACCCGGAGCGGACGGCCGAAGCCTTCGACGCGGACGGCTTCCTGATCACCGGCGACCTGGGCCGCGTACTGGACAGCGGGCACCTGGTGCTCACCGGGCGCACGAAGGACATCATCATCCGCAAGGGCGAGAACATCTCGGCCAAGGAGATCGAGCACCTCCTCTACCGGCACCCCGCGGTCGCCGACGCGGCCGTGATCGGACTGCCCGACCCGGAGCGGGGGGAGCGGGTGTGCGCGGTGGTGGAGCAGCCCGCGGGAGCGGCACGGATCACGGTTTCGGAGGTGGCCGCGTATCTGCGCGAGGCGGGGCTGGCCACCTACAAGCTGCCCGAGCAGGTGGAGGTGGTGGAGGCGCTGCCGCGCAACGGGGCGCTGCGCAAAGTGCTCAAGTACCGGCTGCGGGAGCGGTTCTCGGGAGCCGCCGAGGCGGCCGGGAGCGAGGAGGAGGGATGAGGACGAGGCGCGCGGGAACGGCCTCCCGCGCACGCGGTGCCGTCACACCGCGCGACGAGGGTGTCACGCCGTGAGCGGGCCGGTGGTCGTGTGCGCTGCGGTGGCCGCGGCCAGGTCCGGGTAGCAGTCGAAGAGCCGCCGTACACCGAGCGCGGAGAGCACCCGGTTGACGTGGGAGCCGTCCTCGGCGCCACGCGCGGGCAGGATCAGCCGGAGCCGCCCCGCACAGGAGCGCATCAGCCGACGGGAGGCGATCAGGACGCCCACTCCGCTGGAATCGCAGAAAAGGACGTCGGACAGGTCGAGCACGAGGCTCCTGCGCCCTTCCGCGACGGCGTCGTGCACATGCTGCCGCACCGCGGGTGAGGTGACCAGGTCCAGTTCACCGGAGACCCGGAGCACGGCCCACCCGTCCCGCTCCTCCTCCAGCACCTTCAACGACACGCCCCGCAACCCCTTCGTCGATCGCCTACAGCAGTCGGCTGCCCTGGCCCACCCCTCCAAAACTGGTCCCGGGAAACCGACCCTATGCGTTCCCCTGTCCTTACCCGCGGGAACCTGCGGGAACTTGTGGTCACGCCCCCATAACGCCGGACCGCAGCCACCCCTCCAATCTCTCACCTTCCGCCCGAACCACGCACAGCGTGACGCAATATGCACCCTCGGCGACAGCATCGGGGCGCGCGTTGCGTCAAAAGGGGCGTGCGTTGTCGGCGGCTCGCACTACATTCGAGGGGTTGACGGGCATCACAGGAGCGGAAGGGAAACCGCCGGACGCGCCCGCTCCGGATCCGGAACGGACCCGGAGCGGAAGCGGACGGCGGGACCGGAGGACTGGGGGCCACCTTGGCGAACGACACATCACCGCGCTGGGACCGGAAGATGCAGCAACGGCTCGCGCGCGGTGAGGCCGCAGCGCTCGGCGAGCTCTACGACCGCTTCGCCTCCCTGGTGCACGGCCTCGCCCACCGCGTACTGGACGACGAAGCCGCGGCCGACAGGACGACGCGGGAGGTCTTCGCCTACATCTGGGAGCACCCGCGCGCCTTCGATCCACGCGAAGGGCCCATGCGGGCCTGGGTGGCGGCGCTGACCCAGCGGACGGCGACCGCGGCACTCCGCCGGCAGCAGCGGCGGGACGCGGACCCGGACTCCCCCGAGCAGGCCGAGCGGTTCGAGGAGCAGGTCCGGGCGGCCGCGGCCGCGGCCCGGGCCGACTACATCGTCACCTCCATGCCCTCCCCGCTGCGTGCCGCACTCGAACTGGCCTATTTCGAGCGGCACGACTACCGGCAGGCCGCGCGCACCCTCGGTGTGACCGAGGACGAGGCCCGGCGCCGGCTGCGGCTGGGCCTCCAACTCCTCTCCTCCGCCATGCCCCGGCCCGCCGTGGCGCCGCCCGGCACGGGGCACCGGCCGTGAGCCGGCCACCGGCCCGACCGGGCCCGGAACAGCCTGCCGGGCCGGAGCCGAGCGGGCGAGCGCCCGCGGGCACCGCCGACACCCCGCCCGGCCCGCAGGAGCACCGGGTGCTCACCTCGCTGCTCGGGGCCTGGGCGCTGGCGGCCTGCTCAGCGGCGGAGACGGCCGCCGTCGAAGCGCATCTGACCGACTGCGCGCCTTGCGCCGAGGAGGCGTTGCGGCTGCGGGACGCGGTCGGCCTGCTGCACTCCGAGGACAGCCTCGATCTGGATCCGATGCTGCGCTCCCGTGTCCTGGAGGGCTGCCTCGACCGCCGCCCGGCCCGTATACCGACGCCCGCCTGGGCGGCTCCGTACGACGCCGAGACGGCCCGGCTGGACGCGCTGCTGCGCGACATGGCCGAGGCGGAGTGGCGTGCTCCGGTGCGGCTGCGCTGGTTCGACGGTGAGCGGCAGGCCGCACGGGAGACGACCGTGGCCGGTGTCCTGGGCCATCTGCTCGCGGTGGACGGGCTGGTCGCGACCGGCATCGGGCTGCCCGACCCGCTGCCCTCCGGTGCCCTGCCCATCGGTCCGGGCGCCGGACCGCAGACCCGCACGGAGGTCTACTGGGCGCTTGACGATGCCGGACACCGCGCCCAGGCGGCCCGCGAGCGCTGGCGCGAGCAGAGCCACGCGCTGATCCGCGACGTGTCCTTCCTCGCCGCCGAGGACGCCGGCTCCAACGGCGAACATCCCGCCGCACCGGACCGGCGCGTGGACTACGGCGGCTTCTCGCTCCCGCTCCGGGACGCCTTCCTGGACCGGGCCTTCGAGTGCTGGCTGCACGCCGGGGACGTCGCACAGGCCGTCGACTACCCGTACGACCCGCCCGGCCCCGCGCATCTGAACCAGCTCGTCGACCTCGCGGCGCGGCAGTTGCCCGGCGCCATCGCGGCCCGTCGGCGCAGCGGCCTCGCGCCACCGGTGCGCGGTCTGGCCGCCGCCGGAGCACCGGGGCGCACGCTGCATCTGGAGGTCGAGGGCAGCGGGGGCGGCGACTGGTACATCCCGCTGGACTCCCCCGGCACCCGCGCCTCGCCCGAACGCACCGTCGCCCACATCGCGCTGGACGACCTGGAGTTCTGCCAGCTTGCCGCGGGCCACGTCCCGCCACTGGACGCCGCCGCGGGCCAGGACGGCGACCCGCAGGCCATCCAGGACGTCCTCTACGCCACCGCCTCGCTCTCCCGCCTCTGAGCGGCCCCGGACCCGGACCCGGGCAGCCGCCGGACGCGGTCCCGGGTCAGGCCGTCGGGGCGTCGGATCGCCAAGATCGCCAGGTCGTCAGGTCGTCAGGTGAAGACGACGGTGCGGTGGCCGTTCAGCAGCACGCGGTGCTCGCTGTGCCACTTCACCGCGCGGGCCAGCGCCTGGCACTCCACGTCCCGCCCCACGGCGACCAGCTGCTCGGGGGTGACGTCGTGGCTGACCCGCTCGACCTCCTGCTCGATGATCGGGCCCTCGTCGAGGTCCGCGGTCACGTAGTGCGCGGTGGCGCCGATGAGTTTGACGCCGCGGGCGTGCGCCTGGTGGTAGGGCTTGGCGCCCTTGAAGCTCGGCAGGAACGAGTGGTGGATGTTGATGATCCGTCCGGACAGCCGCTTGCACAGGTTGTCGGAGAGGACCTGCATGTAGCGCGCGAGGACGACGAGCTCGACCCGCTCCTCCTCGACGAGTTCCAGCAGCCGCTCCTCGGCCGCCTCCTTGGTGTCCTTCGTCACGGGAATGTGGTGGAAGGGAATGTCGTAGGAGGCGACGAGCTCGGCGAAGTCGGTGTGGTTGGAGACCACCGCGGCGATCTCGACCGGGAGCGCGCCGATCCGCGAGCGGAAGAGCAGGTCGTTGAGGCAGTGCCCGAACCTGCTCACCATCAGGACGACCCGCATCCGTTCCTCGGCCCGGTGGATCTGCCAGTCCATCCGGAAGGAGTCGCCGACGGCGGAGAAGCTGGCGCGCAGTTTCTCCACGGTGGTGTTGCCGGTGAAGTGGACGCGCATGAAGAAGAGCCCGGTGTCGCGGTCCCCGAACTGCTGGCTGTCCTCGATGTTGCAGCCGGTCATGAACAGGTAGCTGGAGACGGCGTGCACGATGCCCTGGTTGTCCGGGCACGAGAGGGTGAGGAGGAACTGGCCCGGCTGCCCGCCCTCGGCGGCTGCGGTGCCTCCGGCGGCTGCGGCGGAACGGTCGGGAGCGGGGTGCGACTGGCTCATGGCCCCAAGATTGGCACATCGCAGACGTGCCCCCGCACCCGGTGCGTGCGGCCGGTGCGTCCGGTCACACCCGTCCCGTGGATCCGGTCACACCCGCCCGGTACCTCCGTCACACCGCCCTGAGCATGATCGCCAGAACCTCCAGCGAGCGGGGCGGCTCGTCGGGGTCGTCGCCGTCGTTCCCGGCCAGCAGCATGTGTGCCTCCCGCGCGGCCCGGACGGCATCCGGCCATTCCGGATGCTCCAGGTACGAGGCGACCGGTGCATCGGCGCCGACCTGGTGCATGATGCGCAGCACCCGCAGCACCGCCGCGTCCACCGACTGCGCCTCCTGCGCGTCGCGGAAGATCGTCCCGACGTACTTCTCCGCGGACCAGTTGTCCAGCCAGGTGTCCTCGACCAGGCGGTAGACGGCGTCCGTGACATCGCCGTATCCGGGGCGTCCGGCCAGCCAGCACTCGTGCTGGAAGGTCTGGTCGGAGAGCATGTGCAGCGCGGAGCGCACGTTGCTGCGCCAGCGCCACCAGGGCACGTCATCGACAGGCATGCCGTCCATGGTGGTGGAACGACGCCCACGTCGGGAAGACTTCACCGAACCTGCTTGCTGCATGGTCACCGACCCTACGTTCCGCCTGCCGGACGCCCGGGCGCGGGCCCTCGTTCCCCACCGGCACCCGTCCCGGAGGCCCCACTCCCGGCCGCGCCGTCCCGGCCGCACCGTCCCGACTGCGCCTGGCCGGTCCCGGCGGGAAACCGGTCGCGGCGCCGCGACTGCCGCCTGCCGACCGCCCGGCACCCGCCCGCCACCGCTCGGCGCGGGTCCGGCCCGGCCCGGCGCCCGTGCGGGGTGCTCACAGCGAACCGAAGGGGCGCTCCTTGAGGCCGTACTTCTTCGCCGTCGGATTCCACAGTCCCGCGGCCTTCTTCTTGGCGGTGGTCGCGGAGCCGCTGGCGCGGTTGGCCGCCGCCAGCTGCCGGGTCGTCTTGGCCTTGCCCTTGTGGCAGCCCTTCTTGCCCGCCGCCTGGTCCGCCCAGGCCGCGTAGTGGTTGTCGGCGGAGGCCGAGGAGCGCCAGGCGCTCTTGAGCGCGGAGTTCAGCTCCGTGCTGTCGGGGAGCTTGTCCGTCTTCAGTTCGCCGAGCCGCCGCACCAGACCGTTCCGCTGCTTGGCAGCCGACCGCAGATCGGTGGCCGCTTTGTCCAGTGCGGTGCAGTTCTTGATGTTCTGCACGGAACGGATGACCTGGGAGCGGCTGTTGTTGCTGTCGGCCAGCAGTGCGTCCAGTTTCTTGGCCTGCGCCTCGGCGGGGTCGGCGGGCGCGCTCGACTCCTCCCCCGCGGGAGCCGTGGACGCCTTCGGCTTGTCGCCGCCCGAGCTGTCACCGCCGTCCGCGAGGAGCAGGCCGACGACCAGCCCCACCACGGCCACCCCCGCCAGGCCGCCGCCGATCAGCAGCCACGGAGGCGTGCGACGCCGGCCGCGGCCGGCGTCGCGCCGCGCCGCCCGGCCGCCCGGCTGCGGCTCGTACTGCTGGGAACCCGGTTGCGGATAGCCGTAGCCGCCGCCCTGCGAGCCCGGCTGCGGATAGCCGTAGCCGCCGCCCTGCGAGCCCGGCTGCGGATAGCCGTAGCCGCCGCCCGGTCCCTGCGGCCCCGCCGTCTGGTCGAAGACCGGCAGGTTCTGCGTGGAGCCCGGCTCGTCGCGGCCTCCGGGTGGCTGCCCCGGTCCGCCGGACCGAGGGGAGTCGGAGCGGAAGAGATTCTCGAACTCGGGGAGAGGTTTGCGCGCCTCGGACTCCTCCTGGCCCTGGCTCCCGCCGCCGGGCGGACCCGCGTCGGCGGACATCGGCGGCAGCATCTGGGTGGCCTCGGAGTCGGCGCCCGCAACGGGCGCCATGTACTGGGTGGCCTCGCTGTCCGGGCCGCCGACCACCGGCCCGGCCGGCTGCGGCGGCAGCATCTGTGTGCCGTCGTCGGGCCCGACGGCGCCACCGTGGGCGGCGGGTCCGCCGGGAGCGGCACCACCGGAGGACGGCAGGTCCGCCGGGAAGGGCGGGAGCATCTGGGTGGCGTCGCCGTCTGCGGCCCCGGCCTGCGGCGGGCCGGGCGGTGCCGTGGGGGGCGCGGGCGCGGCGTGCCAACCGGAGCCGTCCGCCGAGCCGGGCGACGACGGGTACGTCGGGGGCTGCTGCGGTAGCGCGGGGGCGCCGCCCTGCGCGGGCGCCCCGTACGGATCAGCCGTCCCGGCGCCCGGTTGCGGATATCCCGTGCCGTCCGGCGACGGCGCCCGGCCGTAGGAGTCCGGGCCGGGCCGGTCGTACCCCTGGGCTCCCTCGGGCGGCAGCGCGCCGGGTCCGCCCGCACTCTGCCCTTCTCCCGGGCCGAAGTCCCCGGGCCCGGGCAGCGGCCCGGCGCCCTCGGGCGGCAGCGAAGGGGGGTGCGGCGGGCGGGCGGGGGCGCCCTCCGGCGGCAGTGCGCCGGGGCGGTCGCCGCCCTGCGGCGCGCCCCAGTAGCCGGGGCTGTGCTGCGCACCGGGCGCGGCTCCGGTCTCCGGGGCCCCGCCCCCGGCCGCTTCGGAGCCGGGCCCCCAGGGCCGGCCCCACGGCTGCCCGGCCGGCGGCTGCACGCGGTCGCGCTCGGACTGGACCTGGCGCTGCTGCTGAGGAGTCCACGGGTCGCCGTTGGACGGCAGCACGACCCCCTCGTAGGGGGTCGTGGAGGCGGGCAGGGCGTCACCGGGAGAGCCGGAAGTCCCGTCCTGTCCGCGTCCGTTGTGCGTTGTCACCAAGACTCCTCGTTCGCATGGCTAGCGGAAGCGTCGGGTCACGCTACCGGGTCACCCCAACGGGCGACCACGCACCCAGATGTGCGGACACCCTTCCTTCACCTGATGTCAGCATGAAGCACGCAGAAGGGGATGTATGCGGCATTTCTTCGAGGGGTCTCGCGCCTCGGGTACTCACGTCGACTCACGAGTCGGCACACGCGCCGGCTCACGTGTCGCGTCACGTTCGGCTCACATGCCAGAGCCCGCTCCTCACGCTGCGGAAGTGGGCTCCAGGCGCTCGTTGAACTCCCGCACCACGGGCTCCGCCCCGTACGGTTCCAGACGCAGCCGGAAGTCCTCCAGATACTCCGCTCCCCGGTCCGAGCGCAGCCCGGCCAGCAGCCCCGCGGCCTCGCCGGCCGTGTGGCAGCCGCGCTCCACCTCGCGCTGCTGGACCTGCGCGTCCGCCAGCAGGAACAGCCCGATCGCGCGTCGCCGCGCCCGCCCCTCCGGGTGACCGGTGACGGCCTCCTCCGCACGGGCCGCGGCGCGCTCGGCCTGCCCCAGGTCACGGTGGCAGTGGGCGAGTTCGTCCGCGAGGTAGGCGCGGTCGAAGTGCGTGATCCAGGACGGGTCGTCGCCGGACCCGGCTGCCGACTCGGCGCCGTCCATCGCCGCCAGCGCACGGGACGCGGAGCCCTGGCAGGCCCGCTCGTCCCCCATCAGCGCATGCCCCCGGGCCTCCGCGGCGTGGAACATCGCCTCGGCCCGCGGTGTCACCCGCCCCCGCGCCCCCTCCTGCGCCGCGCGCGCCAACTGCGCGATCTCCCGCGGGTTGCCGAGCGACGCGGCGAGGTGGCTCATCCCCGCGGCGAGCACATAGCCGCCGTAGGCCCGGTCCCCGGCCGCCTGGGCCAGCCGCAGGGACTGGATGTAGTAGCGCTGCGCCAGCCCGTGCTGCCCGGTGTCCACGGCCATGTAGCCGGCCAGTTCGGTCAGCCGGGCGACGGCGGCGAACAGCGACCTGCCGACCGCCTCCTTGTAGGAGCCGGCCAGCAGCCCGGAGACCACGCTGTTGAGGTAGTGCACCACCACGGGGCGGATATGGCCGGCGCCGTAGCGGTGGTCCAGGTCGGAGAGCGCCTCGGTCATCGCCTGCACGGCTGCCACGTCCGGCTCGCCCACCCGGGCCCCCGAGGAGCGGGAGACCTGGTGGTCGGGCTGGGTGATCAGCCAGTCCCGGCTCGGCTCGACGAGCGCGGACGCCGCGACGGTCGAGCCCGTCAGGAAGTCCCGGCGGCCCACGTCGCTGCGCCACAGCTCGCAGACCTGCTCGACGGCGCCGACGACCGTGGGAGCGAACCGCAGCCCCACTCCGGAGGCGAGGTTCTTGCCGTTGGCCATGCCGATCTCGTCGATCGTCACGGTCCGGCCCAGCTTGCGGCCGAGCGCCTCGGCGATGATGCCGGGTGCCCGGCCGCGCGGCTGCTGCCCGCGCAGCCAGCGGGCCACGGAGGTCTTGTCGTAGCGCAGATCCAGGCCGTGCTCGGATCCGCACATGTTGACGCGGCGGGCCAGGCCCGCGTTCGAGCACCCGGCTTCCTGGATGAGCGCCTGCAGGCGTTCGTTGGGCTGCCTCGCGACGAGCGGCCTGGCGGCCATGAGATCCCCCTCCGTGGTTTCCGTGCTGACCCGGCCCGATCACTGCTGCGTGCGCGGCGCATATGCCCGTGATTCCCTCGAACCCCGCCCTTCACAGCGCAATGCACCGCAGGGGGACTACCCACCCGGGACCGCCCTTCTGTGTACGCGCCCCTACACATGCCCCTATGCGCCGTTCCGAGCGCGGGCTGCCCCCTGGGCTGCGGAAACAGCGACGGCTCGACCGGCGTATGCGCCGTCGTGCCCCGAGCCGCCCCGCTCCGCGCCCGTAACCCCTGCGGGGGACGAAAGTTGTGATGGTCGTGGAAGAGACCATCACACTTACCTCGGATACCTCTGATGCCTCTGGAGCGACGACGCGCACGCGTATCCCGGGGCAGCGCACGGCGCCGCAAGCCGCTCCGCTGGAACACGCGGTGCGTTACGCCCAGGAACGGGCCTGGGACGTCTTCCCCGGCACCTGGCTGGAGACGGTGGACGGCGTACCGCGCTGCTCCTGCGGGGAGCGCACCTGCCCCGCGCCCGGCGCACATCCCGCGCGCGCCCGCTGGGCGGACGAGACGACGGGGAGCGCGACGACCGTGCGCCAGTTGTGGGCGACCGAACCGCGCGCCGCCGTACTGCTGCCGACCGGACGCGCCTTCGACACACTGGAGGTCTCCGAGACGGCCGGCTGTCTGGCGCTCACCCGGCTGGAGCGGATGGCGCAGCCGCTGGGGCCGGTCACCTGCACCCCGGACGGCAGGATGCTCTTCTTCGTACTGCCCGGCGTCGCGGCCAAGGTGCCCGCCACCCTGCGCCGCCTGGGCTGGTCGCCCACCGCGCTCGACCTGTGCGCCAAGGGCGCCGGGGACTGGGTGGCGGCGCCGCCCACCCGGCTGGGCACCCGCGGGGCCGTCCAGTGGGCCCGCGAGCCGAACGCCGCCAACCGCTGGCTGCCGGACGTCGACGAACTGCTCCCCACGCTCGCCTACGCCTGCGGCCGGGAGGCGACCGGCCGCGCGCACCGCACCACACCGGAGAGCGCGGTCCACTCGGCGGCGGACGGTCCGGGCCGCACGGCGGCGGGGCCGGCCGGGACGGCGGACCGCACGACGACCGGCTCACCGGCTGCCACCAGCCCCGCCGCGGCGGCACCCGGCGGTCCGCCATCGGGCCCGAGGACGGGAGCGGCCCCCCGCGCGCACACGGCCCGGAGCGGCCCGGCCGGAGCCCCGTACCGGGTGACCGGAACCGCCGCGGCGGCGGCCCCGCGGCCTCCGCGGCGGTGACGGCGCCGTGAAGCCGTGAAGCCGATGAGGCGGCGACGCCGACCTGGGCGCGCGGGCAGCGGGCAGGTGCACCGCCGAACGACCACCCCGACGCATCAACGACCGTGCTGCGTACCAGCCGCGGCCCGAGTACCAGCCGCGCGCGCCGCGGAACCAGCAGACGGACCCCGCGTCAGACCACCGTCACGGAGCGACGGCGCATGGGCGGGCCCGCGGTTCCGGGGCCCCGGCAACACGTCGCCGCCCGCAGACGGCAGACCGCAGACCGCAGACCGCAGACCGCAGACCGCAGACCGCAGACCGCAGACGGCCGAAGGACCGCAGACCGCCGAAGGACCGCACACGGGACCCGGAGAAGGCCCCGGGGTCCCGGATCTCGGCTGCCCCGCGCGGGACGCGGGGCAGGCGGCCGGGCGGACCGGTCAGGCGCCCGCGGGAAGGGCCGCCTGGAGGAAGGGTTCCACGACGCGGCGCCAGTCGTCGGGCTGGTCGTAGTGGATGAGGTGCCCGGCCTCCGTGACCTCCGCGTAGATGCCGCGCGGCAGCACCCGGACCATCTCCTGGGCCTCGGCCCGGCCCAGTTCGCCGTCGAGACCGCGGACGACGAGGGTGGGGCAGCGGACCTGGGCGAGTTCGTCCCAGTGCGCGTCATGCACCCATGCCTCGCGCACCCGCATCATCACTTCGGGGGAGAACACGGGCCGCCAACCGTCCTCGCGTTCGGCCATCACCTCGGCGAAGAACTCACCGCGCGAGGCCCGGGAACGCTCCAGCGAGGGGTCGTCCTCACCGAACCATCTGCGGACGTCGGCGAGGGTCGCGAAGGGCACCGGCCACGAGGTGAACCACTCCTCCCACTCACGCTGCGACTGCTCGCCGAGCGCCGAGGCGCGCATGTCGCTGATCACCAGGGCCTGGACGAGGTCGGGCCGCTTGGCGGCGAGCTGCCAGGCGGTCAGCGCGCCCATGGCGTGACCGACGAGCGCGACGGGGGCCAGATCGAGCTGTTCGAGCGCGGCCTCCGCGTCCGCGACGTACGCCTCCCGGTCGTAGCGGGCCTCGTCCAGCTTGTCGCTCCGGCCGTGACCGCGCTGGTCCAGGGCGACCGCGCGGTAGCGGTCGGTGAGCCAGCGGGCGGTGCTCGCCCAGTGCGACGCACGGCCCATGAGTCCGTGCAGTAACAGCACTCCGGGAGGTTTGCGGCGCTGTGCCCCGCCCCGGCCGCTGTCGGACGCGCGGGAGGCCGCACCGGGCTCGGGGGCGGCCCCTGCCACGGCCTCGGGACCGGCCTTGGGCGGGTCGGCGAACTCCCAGGCCGCCAGGTGGATTCCGTCCACACCCGTCACATCGATCCGTCGCACCATGCGTCGTGACACCCCCACTCCCGTGACCGCCGCGTCAGACTATCGAACCCTTATTCGAACAGTCGGGGCTCACGGCGAATACCCCACCTTCGAGTGACATCGTCGCGAGGTTGCCCGCCCTCCCCCGGGGGAGACAGGAACCGGGAGGGCGGCAGACCCTGAGAGCTCGGGGCTCCGGGTCGCCGCGGGGGGACATGGGGAGGCGGGGCTCCGGAAGCCGAAGGCACCGGAGTCCCGCCTGCTCGGCCCGCCCGAACGGGGCGCCGCAGAGCCCGCGGAACACTGCATCGATGGCTCCCCTCCCGGCAGCGACAGCGTCGCACGGTACCCATGCGACCGCTCATGTCCAGGCAACTCTGGTACGACGGGGAGATTTTGGGAAGACGCCCACCCCCGCGGGCGGCGCCCGGCACTCAGCGCCCGGCAGGGCGCACTGGTCAGCGCCGGGGCGCGACGAACCGGAACCGGAGCATTCGCGGCCGGATGCGCCCCCGCGGAGGCCCGGCGCACCGGGCCGCTGTCCCGCCACGAGTACGCCCCGGGTGCCGCGCTCCGGCCGCTGCCGCTCGTGCCGCCGGGCTCCGGGCTCCGGGCCGGAGCACCTCAGCACACCCGCACCCTCGCGCACCCGCACACCCGCCGCAGCACAGCCGATCGGCACGGGCGGTCGCTCGCTACCCGCAGTCGCCCGGCGCGGGCAGTCCGTACCGCCGAGCGAGCGGCACGACCTGCGCGGCAGCCCTGGCCGATGGGCAATGTCCGCACAGCAGACCACGGCGCCACGGGGCCGAAAAGCCGGCCCCGGCGCACCACCCGAACGCGCAACGGCCTCGGCTGTCGGCTGTCGGCCGACAGCCGACGCTCAGCGCTTGGCCACGAACACGTGCGCGGCGATGTCCGTGCCGAGCTCCGCCGCCTCACCGCTGCTGCCCACCTGGACGCCGCCCGCGGAGCCCGCGTTCACACTGACGACCGCGCCGGGCTGCACACCGGCCCGCCGCAGCGTGTACATCAGCTGCGCGTCCATCTGGATCGGCTCGCCGATCCGGCGGACCACGACGGTCTTGCCGTCGCCGTCCGTCTCCACGTCGTTGAGGCTGACCAGGCCCTCGTTGAGGAACGGGTCGGCCTCGGCCGGCTCGCCCAGTTCCTCCAGGCCCGGGATCGGGTTGCCGTACGGCGACTCGGTGGGGTGCCGCAGCAGGTCCAGCACCCGGCGCTCGACCGCCTCGCTCATCACGTGCTCCCAGCGGCACGCCTCCGCGTGCACCTGCTCCCACTCCAGCCCGATGACGTCGACCAGCAGGCACTCCGCCAGCCGGTGCTTGCGCATCACACGCTTGGCGAGCTGCCGCCCCTCGTCCGTCAGCTCCAGATGGCGGTCCCCGGCGACCGTGACGAGCCCGTCCCGCTCCATCCGCGCGACGGTCTGGCTGACCGTGGGACCGCTCTGGTCCAGGCGCTCGGCGATGCGGGCACGCATCGGGACCACACCTTCCTCCTCAAGCTCCAGGATGGTGCGGAGATACATCTCCGTGGTGTCGATGAGTCCTGACATTGCGTAGCCCCTAGTCAGCTCGTGCGGTGGCCCTCAGGCAATTCTGACGCATCGCACCGACAACCGCGCCGTCCCGCCCGCGAGCCGGACCGGCGGGCGAGCACCCGGCGGTTGACAGAAGCGGTTGACAGAAGAAAGGTCCAGACCTCAACGTGAGCGCCGTACGGACCGCACCGTGAGCGGCGTACTACACAACGGAACCGGGCCGCGGGCAGCACGGACGAGTGCCGCGCGGACCACGGACGCGAAAGGCGCGCGATGGGCGAGCAGGCCGAGCTGCCGGAGCAGGCGCACAGGACCCTGGCCGAGGACTTCTTCGACGCGGCCGTCGCGCTGCTCCAAGAGGTCAGGGACGGGGAGGCGGCCGGGATCGAGGCCGCGGGCGAGCTGCTCGCGCAGACGGTCGCCGACGGCGGCCGGATCTTCGCCTTCGGCGCGGGCCACTCCTCGCTGCCCGCGCAGGACACCGTCTACCGGGCGGGCGGCCTCGCGGTGATGAACCTGCTCAACGTCCCCGGCGCGGTCGGCGTGGACGTGCGCCCCGCCACCCTCGGCAGCGCCCTGGAGCGGGTCTCCGGGCTGGCGGCCGCAGCCCTGGACTCCAGCCCGGCCCGCGCCGGCGACGTACTGATCATCATCTCCCTCTCGGGCCGCAACCCACTCCCCGTGGAGCTGGCCCTCAACGCGCGGGCGCTCGGCCTCAAGGTCGTCGGCGTCACCTCGGTCGCGTACGCGGCGCAGACCAGGTCCCGGCACACCACCGGCACCTTCCTCAAGGACCACTGCGACCTCGTCGTCGACAGCCGCATCCCGCTCGGCGACGCCGAACTGACCGCCGAGGGCGTCGACGCGCCGTTCGCGCCCGCCTCCACGGTGGTGACCAGCGCGGTGATGCAGGCCATCGTCGCCACCGCCACCGGGGCGCTGGCCCGCCGCGGCGTGGAGCCGCCCATGCTGCGCTCCGGGAACGTGGACGGCGGACACGACTGGAACGCCCGCGTCATGGCCGAGTACGCGGACCGGATCTTCTACCGCTGACTTCCACCGCCGGCCTCTAGCGCCGACCGTTCTCCAGCACGCCCGCCAGATCGGCCGCGGCCGCCACGTGCGCGGCGATCTGCTCCGCGTAGTCGGCGTCCTCCCGGTCGAAGGGGCGGCGGCCCGCGTCCCGCAGGAAGGTGACCACGCCGAGCGACCGGCCGCGGCAGCGCAGCACCGTGCACAGTCCGTGCACGCTGCCCCGCGGCCACTTGCGCGACCGGGCCCACTCCACCGCATCCGGCCCGCGGTGTTCGCCGCTGCTGGCCCGCACCGAGGTGCAGCGCTGGTACGCCTGGAGCGCCGGATGCCCTTCCGGGTAGGCGACGGGGATGCCGCTGGCGGTGCCCGGTTCGATGAACGGCGGCCGACCGCGTTCGACCGCGGGGGTGAGCGCGGCCCGCACCAGCCGCGGGTCGCTCGGCGGCAGCGCGTCCAGCGAGGCGTCCCGGGTGCGCGAGGGTTCGGGTCCGGGGTCGGCGGCCAGGTCGAGCAGCGCGTGGTCGGCGAAACCGGCCAGTGCGAACTCCAGATGCAGGCAGGCCGCCTCGGTGGGGTCGGCGCACTCGGCCGCCGCCCGCGCCGCGCGGTGCAGCTGGCTGTCCCGGAAGCGGAGCTGGGCGGCCTCCCGCTCCGCCCGCTTCTGCGCGGTGACGTCCTGGAAGAGCCAGGCGACACCCAGCGGCACGGGCTCCTCGGCCAGCGGGGACGCCAGCCGCAGGAAGCCGCTGCGCCAGCAGCGGCGCCGGGCCGACTCCGTGGGCACGGCGCCCGCGTCGTCCCCTTCGGTCCCCGCGCGCCCGGAGCTGCCGCCGCGGCCGGGGCCGCCGGAGTCGTCCTGGGTGGCGGCGGCGTCCTCCCGGTCGGTGTCCGCCGCGTCGGCACCGCCTGTGCCCGCGCGGTCGGGGGGCGGGCGCAGCGTCACCCAGATCTCGGCGGGACCGGGCGGCGCACCTTCGCCCAGCACGTGCTGGAGCGCGCCCTCCAGCTCCTCCATGCCCTGCTCCAGCAGCTCACCCAGCGGGCGGCCGAGCATGGCGGCGCGGGCCGGCACCCGGAAGGCGCGGGCCGCGGACGCGTTGGCGACGGTGGGCCGCAGGTCGGCGTCGACCAGGACGACACCCCACGAGGCGTCCTCCAGCAGCGCCTCGCTCAGCGCGATGCAGCGCTCCAGGTCGATCTGCGCGTGCACCTCGCTGAACGCGCAGTAGACCCCCTTGGGCCGCCCGTCGGCCCCGGTGACGCCGGAGGACTGGATGCGCACCAGCACCCGCCCGCCGTCCTTGGTCAGCAGCGCGAACTCGTGCACCTGGCGGCCGGGCGAGTTCATCGCACCGAGCAGCCGGCCCTCGACCTCCGGTGCGTCGGCCGGGCGCACCGCCCAGCCGGCCAGCCCCTTGCGGCCGACGGCCTCCTCCTGCGTCCAGCCCAGCATCCGCTCGGCCTCGCGGTTCCAGTGGGTGACCACGCCGTCGGCGTCGAAGGCACACAGTGCCGCGTCCATGCCGTCCAGCAGCGCGGCGAGCAGGAGTTCGTCGTCGGGCCCGCCCTCGTCGTCCGAGGACGACGCGGAGTGAGTCTCGGGTCGAGCGGCCACCTCGGCACCCCCTTGTCGCTGTGGCTGTCCGTCGGTTGTGCGTCCGCCCGTAGGTCGCGGCGCGGCGCCCGTCGCGGAGCGCCACGACACATGTACGGATCATTCAACTTGAACGTGACGCACGGCACAGCGAGTTCCCGGAAATCGTTGCCGCCCCGAAATTCGATTGCCGCCCCTCGGGGCGGTGCCTACGGTGGGGAGTACACAGGAAAGGAGGTGATCCGGCTGATGATCAATCACCGGACGTGTGAGGTGGCTGCGGCCTGAGGCCGACGCCACTAGCGTGACGCCGGTTCGCCGGCCAATCCACAGCAGTCACCCGGCCCGTGGGCTCGTCGGACTCGTCCGACCGACGCCGTCCGCTTGGCGCGTCTCGCGCAGGCGGAGGGAGTCGCCCACGGGCCGTCTGCTGTTCTCCTGCCGCCCTCGCGGGCTGCCCCGGCCGCCTCGCGGAGGTCCGGCAGAGGTCCCACAGCGGCCCGGGCCCGGCAGGGCCCGGGGGTCGCCACGAAGCCCGCGGGGACGGGCACGAGCAGGGCCGCCCGCTACGGGCAGAGCCGCTCGATCTCCCAGCCGCCGCCGTCCGACCGGCTGTAGCGCAGCCTGTCGTGCAGCCGGTTCTCCCGGCCCTGCCAGAACTCGACCGACTCCGGCCGCACCCGGTAGCCGCCCCACTGTGCCGGGGCCGGAACGTCCTCGCCCTCCGGGTAGCGCTCGGCCAGCTCCGCGTACATCCGGTCCAGCTCCTGGCGGGAGGCCACCCGCGAGGACTGCTCGCTCGCCCAGGCGCCGAGCTGCGAGCCGTGCGGGCGGGTACGGAAGTAGGCAGCCGTCTCGTCCCGCCCGGTGCGCTCCGCCGTACCGGAGACGATCACCTGGCGGGCGATGCCGTGCCAGGGGAAGAGCAGCGAGACGTACGGGTTCGCCTCGATCTCCCGGCCCTTGCGGGAGCCGTAGTTGGTGAAGAAGACGAAGCCCCGCTCGTCGTGGCGCTTGAGGAGGACCGTGCGGGTGCTGGGGCGGCCGCGCTCGTCGGCGGTGGCGCAGATCATGGCGTTGGGCTCGTGCAGCCCGCTTGCGGACGCCTGCGCGAACCAGAGCGTGAACTGCGCGAAGGGGTCGGGCGCCAGCTCGCTCTCGCTGAGCCCTTCGTACCGGTAGTGGGCGCGCATCGCGGCGGGATCGAGGGTGGTCGGATCCGTCGGATCCGAGGTGGCGGTTGCGTCGGCGGGGTCGGCGGCAGCGTCGTCAACGTCATCAGCGTGAGGCACGCCGCCATCTTGCAGCATCCGTCCCGGCCGCGGTCGGACAGTCTGCCCGGTGGACGCCGGCCGCACACCTGAACGCCCGGAATCGGCCGCTGTGCCTCATCTCACCCTCCCGCGCAGCCGCCGGAACCACCAGAATCCTGCCCCGAGAGCTGTGGCAGTCGTACACCAAGGGCTATCGTTGCCGCTCCGCCCAGCAGCGTGCTCCAGGCCACAGGCAGGGGAGCGTGAGCAGCCATCGGGGCGGGCATGACCGAGGTGACGGCCCGGTCCGTGAGCCGCGAGGTCGGCAGCGGAACCGTTCAGCCGCACCCGCACCGCAGACCACGCTGCCCCGCGCAGCCCACGCCGAGTCGCTGCCTCAGCGCAGCCACGCCAGACCGCTGCCCTGTGCAGCCACGCCAGAGGTCGTCCGCCGTCAGCCCGCACTGACAGCGCTTTACGAGGGAGCCGCCAGATGTCCGACTTCGTACCCGGACTCGAGGGAGTCGTCGCGTTCGAGACGGAGATCGCCGAACCCGACAAGGAAGGCGGCTCGCTCCGCTACCGCGGGGTCGACATCGAGGACCTGGTCGGCCACGTGTCGTTCGGCAGCGTCTGGGGCCTGCTCGTCGACGGCGGCTTCACCCCCGGACTGCCCCCCGCCGAGCCGTTCCCCATCCCGGTGCACTCGGGCGACATCCGGGTGGACGTCCAGTCGGCGCTCGCCATGCTCGCGCCGGTCTGGGGCCTCAAACCACTGCTCGACATCGACGAGCGCACCGCCCGCGACAATCTGGCGCGGGCCGCCGTCATGGCCCTGTCCTACGTCGCGCAGTCCGCGCGCGGCCAGGGCCTGCCGATGGTGCCGCAGAAGGAAATCGACCAAGCCGACTCGGTCGTCGAGCGCTTCATGCGCCGCTGGCGCGGCGAGCCCGACCCCAAGCACGTGGCCGCCGTCGACGCCTACTGGACCTCCGCCGCCGAGCACGGCATGAACGCCTCCACCTTCACCGCCCGCGTCATCGCCTCCACCGGCGCCGACGTGGCCGCCGCACTCTCCGGCGCGGTCGGCGCCATGTCCGGCCCGCTGCACGGCGGCGCCCCCTCCCGGGTACTCGGCATGATCGAGGAGATCGAGCGCACCGGCGACGCGGACGCCTTCGTCAAGCGACAGCTCGACCAGGGCGAGCGGCTGATGGGCTTCGGCCACCGCGTCTACCGCGCCGAGGACCCCCGCGCCCGCGTGCTGCGGCGCACCGCCAAGGAACTGGGAGCCCCCCGCTTCGAGGTCGCCGAGGCCCTCGAGAAGGCCGCCCTCGCCGAGCTGCGCGCCCGCCGCCCCGACCGGGTGCTGGAGACCAACGTCGAGTTCTGGGCCGCCATCGTCCTCGACTTCGCCGAGGTCCCGGCCCACATGTTCACCTCGATGTTCACCTGCGCCCGCACCGCCGGCTGGTCGGCGCACATCCTGGAGCAGAAGCGCACCGGCCGCCTCGTCCGCCCCTCCGCCCGCTATGTCGGCCCCGGCCCCCGGGACCCCCGCGAGGTGGCCGGCTTCTCCGCCTGACGCCCGGCCCGGCCCCCGCCGTCCCCGCCCCGCGCTTTCGCGGTGGCGGGGACGGCCGCGTCTGTCCCGGTAGTGCTCAGTCCCGGTAGTACGGGGTGACCGAGACGGTGCCGTCCGAGTTCACCATGCAGGCGTAGCCCTCGATCCAGCCCGCGTTCTGCAGTTCGTCGCCGACCGCCTGGCAGTCCTGGATGCTGGTGCCGGGAACGACGATGTCCTCACCCTGGTGGACCGCCGGAGCGGCCTGGGCCGCGCCGACGGCGATGCCCGAGAAGGCCAGGAGACCGGCACCGACAACTGCTGCACGCTTGAACTTGCGCATGCTCTCCCTCTCTGCCTGCACGCCCGAATGACCGACGTGCGAATGATCATCTTGCAGGGAGTTCGATGCCGGCCCACGCGGGAAAGTTCACGCCACCCCGCGCTTCTTCGGGCCGCTACCTCGCCAACTGGGCGACGAAGGCCGCCCACTGGGTGGACGGGACGGAGAGGACGGGGCCGCGCCGCTCCTTGGAGTCACGGACGTACACGACAGCGGGGGCCTGCGCGACCTCCAGGCAGTCACCTCCCTCGGGGCCGCTGTAGCTGCTCTTGAACCACGACAGCTCCCGGAGAGGGGCTGCCTGCTGCTGACTTCTCATCATTCCCTCGCCAAATGCCGGATGAAGGCGACTGATTCATCGACGTTCAGGGCCTGCGAACGCAGCTTCCCATACCTCAGTGCGAAGTCGCTCACATGCCTTGGGTCACTGACCACATGGCCGATCCCCTGCGATTCGAAGTAGCCGTACTGCTGGTGTTCCGCAGTCTCCACCAGCACCATCGTGCCGTGAAGACCGGGATGGAAGCCGACGCCGAACGGCATGACCTGGATCGCGACGTTGCGCAGGCGGCCCTGCTCAAGAAGGTGCAGATACTGCTCCTTCATCACGTCCGGCCCACCCAGCTCCTGCCGCAGCGCCGCCTCTCCGACGACGAAGGAGAAGTCCACCAGCGGACTCTTGGTGAGGATCTTCTGCCTGCTCAGGCGCGCATCGACGCTGTCCTCGATGGTCTCGTCGTCGAGCATCGGAACGTGGCCTTCGAACAGGGCTCGTGCGTAGGACTCGGTCTGGAGGAGACCTGGCACCAGCAAAGGCTCGTACGCGAACCGGCTGACCGCCTCCATCTCCAGCAGCACGAAGTCACGGAAGAAGGGCGGCAGTTTGGCGAAGTCAACATCCTCCTGGAGGGTCGAGAGGACGTCGCCCGCGTCCAGCACCCGCTCGGCCGCCAGGGTGAGCGGCGCCTTCGCGGGGCGGCGGCCCTGCTCGACGGAGGCGAGCTGTTCGGTCGAGTAGCCCAGGAGCGGGGCCAGGGCTTCTTGCGAGTACCCGGCGGCCAGCCGGAACTTGCGCAGCAGTTTGCCGTAGCCGACCCAGATGCCGGGGCGGTCGTCCTCGCGTTTGCGCTGCTGCGGGGTGGCGGCCGTGCGGGGTGCGGGGACGGCGCGGCCGTCCTTCTTCCGGTCCGGCTCCGGGGAGGGGGTGTGCTGGTTCGGGTCGGTCATCGCTCTCACGTCCTCGTGCGCCCTCTTACGGGTCTCCGCGTCAACGCCGTCATGCCGTGGGTCGGTCACGGCGGACGGCCCGTACATCCCCGCGCAAGAGCGCGCGCGTGGCCGTACCGGCGGCCGGCGGACGCGCTCCTGACCTGGGCCACGCTAGCCGGGTGACGAGACCGTCACGCTATGAATCCGCGAACGCAGGAAATTCGCCAGTCCGGGCCACCCCAGGCGGGGGCCGGATCGGAGGTGCCGTCGGCCACGTGCTGCGTGCAGCTCAGCTCGACTCGGCGCGGAGCGCGGCTCGCGCGGCTGCTCGCGACGCAGTGGCTGGACGAGCGCGCGATCCCGTACCGCAGCACGGGCTCGCACCATGCGGCGCTGGTCGTGGCGGAGTTGGCGGCGAACGCCGTACGGCACTGCGGCAGCATCGGCCGGGACTTCCGGCTGCGTCTGACGTTGACCGGGACGGCGTCCGCCGGGCGGCGGCTGCGGGTGGAGGTCACCGACGCACGCGCGGACAAACCGCTCCCGCCCCGGGTATCGGAACCACCGTCCCCCGAGGAGGAGTCCGGGCGCGGGCTGCTGCTGGTGGACGCCCTGGCGGACCGCTGGGGCGACAGGACGGACGACCGGATCACCAAGACCCTCTGGGCGGAGTTGGCGCTGCCGGGTGAGCGGCCGAGTGCTCTTCCTGGTTCCGACAAGGCAGCTTCATGAGGTCTACGAGGCCGGGAGAGCTACCGGTTCACCGAGTGGTCGAATGCTCCAGTGTGGGCAAAGCTCCACCCGCGGTTCCGGCCACCCGCCGCGACTCGAGACGTCCTCCGCCCGAAGCGCTTCGGGCGGATCGGCGGCGCAGGCCCCGAAGGCGCGGGAGGACCCAAGCGGCGAGCCGAGCCGGCAGACGGCGCCCCTGACCAGGACTGATGCCGTCACAGTCCGCGCGCCGACGGCGGAACGCGGCCTTGCGTCCGCACCGCCCGAACTCACGCCGGCCGAACGGGAACATCGCCGGGCGGAACAGAATCGCGAGCTGGAGCGCACGATGCGTCGCATGAGGGGGCGCCATGAGCGGAACAAGTCCTGACCAAATTCCCCCACCCGCAGCCTGCACATGCTGCACGATGCCAGTGGGCAGCCGCTGGAGCTGCTCCCACAACCCGTCCAGTCAGTACCAGCCGTTCGACGGCCCTCTTCGGTGGTGAGCCATGACGTGGGATGAGGACGAATACCTCGACTGTCTGCGGTCGGAGCGGCGAGCGTATGCATGGGTGTTGCAGCACCATGGAGGGCTCACACCGGCGGAGGCCGAGGATGCAGCCCTGGAGCAGTACCCGTACGAGCCGCCTGACGCCCCGTTCCGGGGGCTCGTCTTCCATGACGAGGCATGGCACTGGGCGATGCTGGCGATTCACGGTGATCGCTATGTCGTGGAACACCCCGAACTGACCGACCCGCCACATGAGTACCGGGCACTTCCGTAACCGCAGGGCGCCGGGCGGAGGCAGGTCGACTCAGGTCGACGTCCGGCTGGTGCGGACCGGGCGGCGGTCGCGGAGGCGTTGCAGTGCCGTGAAGTCGTCGAACCAGGCCGTGGTGTGTCCGGTTGCGCCGTCCTCGCGGGCGCGGACGGTGCGGGTGGCGTACACGCTGTTGAGGAGCCAGGGCTGCTTGTCGGGGCCGATGTCGCGGACCATGGCGTCGGCCTGGGCGACTCCGTAGGTGGCCACGGCGAGTTTTCCGGTGTCGCGGAACCGCTGGACCTGGTCCCGCAGGTAGTGCCGGTTCTTGTGGAACCAGGGGCTGAGCGACAGGAAGGCGTCCCATTTCTCCTGGGGGAACGGGGTTTCCACCGCGGTCTTCAGGAGCTGCCAGACCCGGGTGTCCGGAGCGACGTCGTAGCGGCGGGCGAAGCGGGGCGGGATGCGGTCCCGCAGGTGGGTGCGCCAGTGGCGGACGAGGGAGAACTCGGTCGCGAGGAACTTCTGGTCGGAGCGCAGGCGGGGGACGACGTAGTCCAGGTAATGCTGGGCGGCGTCAAGCGACGTCACGTGCGGGTGGATGTCGACGCCTTCGATCTCCGGAGCGCCGTGGACGAAGTCGAGCCAGCGGCGGGTGGCCGGGGTCCGCTCCGCGGGGTTGTCGAGGTGGTTGAGGGCGCCCATGTACAAGCAGGTGCGGCAGCCTTCGGGAAAGTGCTTCCTGCGGTAGGCGACGACGTGCTCGGCCACGTGCTCGTAGAAGGTGTTGAGGGCCGGGCCTTCGCGGTCGGCGCGTCGGCTCTCCAGGAACGGCTCGTTGCCGATCACCAGGATGTCGATCTTTCCCAGCACCGCGCGGGCCGCCTTCTCCACCCGGACCAGCTCGGCCTCCATCGCCCGGCTGCCCGGAGCGGGGAGCGCCCGCTGCCGGTAGGGGAACTTCAGCGACAGCACGGTGCCGTAGTGCTGCTCGTACGCGGCCAGCAGGGCGGCCACCGCGCGCTGTTCGCGAACCGGGCCCCGGTCGGCCTGCGGCATCGGCAGGAAGCCCCGCACCCAGCTCGCGGAGACGCCCCGCAGCCGGGCGAAGCTGACCTCGCCGGGGTCCTCGTTGAAGTTGGCGCCCAGGACACCGCTGGGCGCCGCTGCCGGGCGCTGCGCGGAACCGCCGTCCTCGTGTCCACCGTCCCCGTCGCCCTCAGTGCTGCACCCGGCCGCCAGCAGCGCGGCGGCGGACGCGCCGAGCAGCAGGCGGCGCGGCATTCCTCGGCCCTCCGTGCGCGGCGTACGCGGGTCCGGCGGGGGCAGGCGGTGCATCGGGGCCTCCTTCGCGGGTGACGGGTTCTCCTGCCCGTCCACAACGCGAGGACACCGCCAGGCGTTCACCACCGGCCCGTGCCGGCCCTTCCCGTCTTCCGCGGCTCAGTACCGCAGGCTGTCCTCCAGCAGGCGGGCCCATTGGGCCACGACGCGCTCGCGGCGGGCGCTGTCGTCGGTGAGCAGGTTGGCGAGGCCGAGGCCGCGGGCCATGTCGAGGAGGCCCTGGACGGTCTCGCGGACGCCGGGGCGGCGCTCGTCCACGCCGAGCAGGTCGACCGCCATCCGGTGGGTCTCCCGTCCCATCCGGGCCTCCAGGTCCGCCACCCGGGGGCCGAGCTGGGGCTCGTTGGAGGCGGCGACCCACAGGTGCAGCGCGGCGCGGAAGAGCGGCCCGGTGTAGAGGGCGACCAGCGCCTCGACGACGGCACGCGCGCCGGCCGGGGCGGGCAGCTCCCGCAGGGCGCGGGAGCGCTCCTCGGCGACGTACTCGACGGCGGCCGTGAAGAGGTCCTCGCGGGTGGGGAAGTGGTGCTGGGCCGCGCCACGGGAGACGCCCGCGTGCTCGGCGACGACGCTGACCGTGCTGCCCGACCAGCCGTGTTCGGCCAGGCAGGTCACGGCGGACTCCAGCAGGCGTTGCCGGGTGGCGCGGCTGCGGTCCTGCTTGGGCGCCGCGCCCCGGGCGGTACGGTCCTGCCGCGGCGGCGCCGCACCCCGGGTCCGGCCCTGCTCAGGTCCGGTCCGGCCCTGCTCAGGTGGCGCCGCGCTCCCGTCGGCGCCCGCGATCCCGGCGGCGCCGCGCGCACCGCCCGCGCCGCCGGAGCCGCCGGTCATCGTCCGTTCGCGCCCGGCCCGGGTGTTCACCGCACGGGCGCCTGCCGCACTGCCCATTCGGGCTCCCGTCGTTCGAGAAAGGCCGTCATGCCCTCGCGGGCCTCGTCGGACGCGAACAGCCGCGCCGACAGTTCAGCGAGCGTACCGGTGTCCCGGTCGAAGGCGGCCAGCACCTCCCGGGTGACCAGCCGCTTCGACTCCGCGAGGCCCTGCGGGGAGCCCTGCCGCAGCCCGTCCAGGACGGGCGCCAGTGCCTCGTCGGGGTCGTCGGCGGCCAGCGTGATCAGGCCGATCCGGGCGGCCTCGGCCGGGCCGAACCGTTCGCCGGTGAGGTAGTAGCGGGACATCGCGCGCGGGTCGGTGCGCGGCAGCACCGGCATGGAGATCACCGCGGGGGCCACCCCGATCCGGGCCTCCGTGAAGGCGAACGTCGCGCCGGGACCGGCGACGGAGATGTCGCAGGCCGCCAGCAGCCCGGTGCCGCCCGCGCGGACGTGGCCGCTGACCCGGGCGACGACCGGCTTGGGGAAGGCCACCACGGTGCGCAGCAGGCGGGCCAGCTCCAGCGGCGCGTCCGTCGGGCCGTCGTGCGCGCGCGCCTCGCTCAGGTCGGCACCGGCGCAGAAGGTGTTGCCGGTGTGGGTGAGCAGCACGGCGCGGACGCCGGGGTCGGCCTCGGCGCGCTCCAGTTCCGCGTACAGCTCGGCCACCAGGCGGGTGGAGAGCGCGTTGCGGTTGTGCGGGGAGTCGAGGGTGAGGGTGCGGACGCCGTCTGCGGTGCCGGTCCCCAGCGTGCTGTCGGGCGCGGCCATCAGTAGGACTTCGGCAGGCCGAGGGTCTGGTGGGAGACGTAGTTGAGGATCATCTCCCTGCTGACCGGGGCGATCCGCGCCACCCGGGACGCGGCGATCATCGCGGCGAGCCCGTACTCGCGGGTGAGCCCGTTGCCGCCGAGGGTGTGCACCGCCTGGTCCACGGCCCGCACACATGCCTCTCCCGCGGCGTATTTGGCCATGTTCGCGGCCTCGCCCGCGCCGGTGTCGTCGCCCGCGTCGTAGAGCCGGGCCGCCTTCTGCATCATCAGCCGTGCGCACTCCACTTCGATGTGCGCCTGGGCCAGCGGGTGGGCGATGGCCTGGTGGGCGCCGATCGGCTCCTTCCACACCTGCCGGGTGCGGGCGTACTCCAGTGCCCGCTCGATCGACCAGCGGGCCATGCCCAGGGCGAAGGCGGCCGTCATGATGCGTTCGGGGTTGAGTCCGGCGAAGAGCTGGAGCAGTCCGGCGTCCTCGTCGCCGACCAGCGCGTCGGCCGGGAGGCGCACGTCGTCCAGCACCAGTTCGAACTGCTTCTCCGGCGCGTCGACCGCCATGTCGATCATGTTGTAGGTGAAGCCGGGGGTGTCGCGGGGGACGACGAACAGGCAGGGCTTGAGCTTCCCCGTCCTGGCGTCCTCGGTGCGGCCGACGATCAGTGTGGCGTCGGCGATGTCGACGCCGGAGATGAAGACCTTCCGGCCGGTCAGCAGCCAGTCCCCGGTGCCCGGGTCGCGGCGGGCCGTGGTCGTGATGCGGTGCGAGTTGGAGCCGGCGTCCGGCTCGGTGATGCCGAAGGCCATCTTCCGGGTGCCGTCGGCCAGTCCGGGCAGCCAGGCGCGCTGCTGCTCCTGGGTGCCGAAGCGGGCTATCACCGTGCCGCAGATGGCCGGGGAGACGACCAGCATCAGCAGCGGGCAGCCCGCGGCGCCGAGTTCCTCCAGCACGATGGACAGCTCCTGGATGCCGCTGCCGCCGCCTCCGTACTCCTCGGGGAGGTTGACCCCCAGATAGCCGAGCTTGGCGGCCTCCGCCCACAGCTCGTCGGTGTGCTTGCCGTCCGCGACGACCTGCGCGAAGTAGTCGCGGCCGTAGCGCTTGCCGAGTGCGGCGACGGATGCGCGCAGTGCGGTGTGCTCCTCGGTTTCGATCAGGCCGGTCATGTGCGACTCCCTGAGGGTTGCTGGCACGGTTGCGGTTCCGCCCCGGCCGCGCGGGCCGTGGGCCGGAGCCCTGTCCTGGGGTGACGACGGCTCGTGGAGCGGCGGCTCATGGGGTGGCGGCTCATGGGGTGGCGGCGGCTGGTGGGGTGGCCGCGGCTGGTGGGGTGACGACGGCGAGCACGGCGCCCACCTCGACCTGCCGACCCACGGCGACCCGCAGTTCGGTGACCGTCCCGTCGGCGGGGGCCACCACGCGGTGCTCCATCTTCATGGCCTCCAGCCACAGCAGCGGCTGGCCGGCGGCGACCTCGGCGCCCTCGGCGATCCCGTCGGCCACCCGGACGACGGTTCCGGGCAGTTGGGCGAGCAGCGAGCCGGGCGCGGTGTCGGCGGCGGGCTCGGCGAGCCGCGGCTGGGCGGTGAAGGCGTGGCGTCCGGCGAAGACGCGATCGCCGTGTACCGCGACGTCGAACCCGCGCCGCACCCCGTCCGCCTCCAGGACGACGTGGTCCGGCCGGACGGCGACGGCCCGCACCCCGGGGTGTGCCGCGGGCTCCGGTGCAACGCCGCCGCGGCCCCACACGTACCGCACCTCGTGTTCGGTGCCGTCGCCGTCGAGGTAGCGGCGGCTCGCCGGGGCGGAGGGCAGATTGCGCCAGCCGCCGACCCGGGCGGCGAGCCGCGGCCTGCCGGGTGCGTCCCGTACGGCCTCGGCCAGCGCGGCGGCCAGTACCGCGTGCCCGGCGCCGTGCGGGGCTTCCGCGGGTTCGGGCGCGGTGAGTTCGGCGAGGTGGCGGTCGTAGAAGCCGGTGTCCAGGCGGCCCGCGGCGACGTCGGCGAAGTCGGGGTGGCGCAGCGACCGCACCAGCAGGTCCCGGTTGGTGACCGGTCCGTGCACGGCCGCCTGCTCCAGGGCGCGGGCGAGTTTCCGTACGGCGGCCTCGCGGGTCGGCGCCCAGGCGACGACCTTGGCGAGCATCGGGTCGTAGTGGATGCCGATCAGATCCCCGTCCTCGACGCCGGAGTCGACGCGCACCTGTCCGGCGCCGGTCCCCGGTATCGCCAGCCGCCACAGCCGTCCGGTCTGCGGCTGCCAGTCGCGGGCCGGGTCCTCCGCGTACAGCCGGGCCTCGACCGCGTGGCCGTGCGCGGCGGGCGGGCCGTCGGCGGGGAGGGCCGCGCCTTCGGCGATCCGGATCTGCTGGGCGACCAGGTCGAGGCCGAAGACGGCCTCGGTCACCGGGTGCTCGACCTGGAGGCGGGTGTTCATCTCCAGGAAGGAGGGCTCGCCGCGGTCGGAGACGAGGAACTCGACGGTGCCCGCACCCGTGTAGTCGACAGTGCGGGCGACGGCGACGGCCGCCTCCTCCAGGGCGCGGCGCAGCGCGTCGTCCAGTCCGGGCGCGGGCGCCTCCTCGACGACCTTCTGGTGGCGCCGCTGGAGCGAGCAGTCCCGGGTGCCCAACGCCCACACTGTGCCGTGGCCGTCGGCGAGGACCTGCACCTCGACGTGCCGGCCGCGCTCCAGGTAGGGCTCGACGAAGACGTCGCCGTCCCCGAAGGCGGCGGCCGCCTCGGCGCGGGCGGCGGCGAGTTCGTCCTCCAGTGCGGCGCGGTCGCGCACCACGCGCATGCCGCGGCCGCCGCCGCCCGCCGCGGCCTTGACCAGCACCGGCAGGTCGGCCTCCCGGACCCGGTCCGGCTCCAGCGACGGCGGCAGCGGCACCCCGGTGCCGGCCAGCAGTTTCTTGGCGGCGGTCTTGGAGGCCATGGCCTCGATCGCGGCGGGCGGCGGCCCGATCCACACCAGTCCGGCGTCCTGGACGGCGCGGGCGAAGCCGGCGTTCTCGGAGAGGAAGCCGTAGCCGGGATGGACGGCGTCGGCGCCCGCGGCGAGGGCGGCCCGCACCACGAGGTCGCCGCGCAGATAGGTGTCGCCGGGCGCGCTGCCGGGCAGCGGCACGGCGGCGTCGGCCTCGCGGACGTGCGGGGCCTCGGCGTCCGCGTCGGAGTGCACGGCGACGGTGGCGATGCCCAGTTCGCGGCAGGTGCGGAAGACGCGCCGGGCGATCTCGCCGCGGTTGGCGACGAGGACGGAGTGGATCATTCGCTGCTCCCTCTGCGACGGTGCGCGGCTCACATCCGGAAGATGCCGAAGCCGCCGCGGGCCCCGGCCACCGGCGCGGTGTGGATGGCGGACAGGCAGACGCCGAGGACGGTGCGGGTGTCGCGCGGGTCGATGACGCCGTCGTCGTAGAGGCGGCCCGAGAGGAACATCGGCAGCGACTCGCTCTCGATCTGCTGCTCGACCATGGCCCGCAGTCCGGCGTCGGCCTCCTCGTCGAACTCCTTGCCCTTGGCCGCGGCCGACTCGCGCATCACGATCGAGAGCACGCCCGCGAGCTGCTGCGGGCCCATGACCGCGGACTTGGCGCTGGGCCAGGCGAACAGGAAGCGCGGGTCGTAGGCGCGGCCGCACATCCCGTAGTGGCCGGCGCCGTAGCTGGCGCCCAGCAGCACCGACAGGTGCGGCACCTTCGAGTTGGAGACGGCGTTGATCATCATCGAGCCGTGTTTGACGATGCCGCCCTGCTCGTACTCCGTGCCGACCATGTAGCCGGTGGTGTTGTGCAGGAACAGCAGCGGGATGTCGCGCTGGTTGGCCAACTGGATGAACTGGGTGGCCTTCTGCGACTCCTCGCTGAAGAGCACGCCCTGCGCGTTGGCGAGGATGCCGACCGGGTAGCCGTGCAGCCGGGCCCAGCCGGTCACCAGGCTCGTCCCGTACAGCGGTTTGAACGCGTCGAACTCCGAGCCGTCCACGATCCGGGCGATCACCTCGCGCGGGTCGAACGGCACCTTCAGCTCGCCGGGCACCACCCCCAGCAGTTCCTCGGGGTCGTACAGCGGCTCGCGCACAGTGGCCGGGTCCGGGTCGGGGTGTGCCTTGCGCCAGTTGAGCCGGGCGACGACGCGGCGGGCGCGGCGCAGCGCGTCGGGTTCGTCGAGCGCGTAGTGGTCGGCCAGCCCGGAGGTGCGGGCGTGCATGTCGGCGCCGCCCAGCTCCTCGTCGTCGGCCTCCTCGCCGGTGGCCATCTTCACCAGCGGCGGCCCGCCGAGGAAGACCTTGGCACGCTCCTTGACCATGATGACGTGGTCCGACATGCCCGGTATGTAGGCGCCGCCCGCCGTCGAGTTGCCGAACACCACGGCGATGGTGGGGATGCCCGCCTCCGAGAGCCGGGTGAGGTCGCGGAAGAGCGCGCCCCCCGGGATGAAGATCTCCTTCTGGCTGGGCAGGTCGGCGCCGCCGCTCTCCACCAGGCTGATGCAGGGCAGCCGGTTGGCGTAGGCGATCTCGTTGGCCCGCAGCGCCTTCTTCATCGTCCACGGGTTGCTGGCGCCGCCGCGGACGGTGGGGTCGTTCGCGGTGATCAGGCACTCGACGCCCTCGACGACGCCGATCCCGGCCACCAGCGAGGCGCCGGTGGTGTAGTCGCTGCCCCACGCGGCGAGCGGCGACAGCTCCAGGAACGGGGTGTCCGGGTCGAGGAGCAGTTCGATCCGCTCGCGCGCCGGGAGTTTGCCGCGTTCGCGGTGCCGGGTCAGGTACTTCTCGCCGCCGCCCGCGAGCGCCGCGGCCTGCTCGGTGTCGAGCTCGGCCAGTTTGCCGAGCATCGCGGCGCGGTTGTCGGCGTACTCCGGTGACGCGGTGTCCAGGGCGCTGCGGAGGGCGGCCGGGCCGGGCGGTCCCGCGGGGCCGGTGCCGGTGCCGGGCCCGGGTGCGGTGCCGGGTGCGGTGCCGGGTGCGGTGCCGGGTGCGGTGCCGGTGCCGGTGCCGGTGCCGGAAGTGGACGCGGGGCCGGGCCCGGACGCAGGGCCGGTGCGGGTGCCGACCGGGCCGGGGCTCGTCGCTGGGCTCATGGGAGGAACACCTCCGGTATGTCGAGGTGGCGGGCGCGCAGCCATTCGCCGAGCGCCTTGGCCTGCGGGTCGAACCGGTGCTGGGAGGCCACGCCCTCGCCGAGGATGCCGTCGATCACGAAGTTGAGCGCCGCGAGGTTGCGGAACTCATGCCGGGTGACGGACAGCTCCCGCACCTCGGGCAGGAGCACGCGCAGCCGGTCGGTGGTCAGGGTCTCCCGCAGCCACGCGTAGAGGTCCGGGTCCGCGCCGTACGCCCACACGCCGATGTTGGCGCTCCCGCCCTTGTCGCCGCTGCGGGCCCCGGCGACCAGGCCCAGCGGGGCCCGGCGGGTGGACGGGGCGCCGGTCGTGGGCGCTTCGGCCGGGGGCTCTTCGGTCGAGGGCGCGGGCCGCGGCCCCTCGTCCGGCGACCCGGCCGGCTGCCGCCGGGGGGCGGCGGGGAAGGAGACGTCCAGCCGCGTGCCGTCCGGCAGCACGGCCACGTGCCGTACCGACCCCGCGTCCGCGTACGCCGCCTCGAACACGCCGTACGGCGCCCCGCGCGCGGGCGGGGCCGTCACATGGAAGCCGGGGTAGCTCGCGAGCGCCAGCTCGATCGCGGGGCCGGAGACGGCGCGGCCGACCGCGCTCTCCTCCGGGTCCCGCACCACCAGCCGCAGCAGCGCGCTGGCCTCCTCCTCGACCGCGGCGTCCGCCCGGTCGGTGCGGGCGAGGCTCCACTCCACCTGGGCCGGGCGCCGCGTCCCGGGGCGGGAGAGGGCGGTCTCCATCTGCTCGCGCACCAGGTCCGCCTTGGCGGGCACGTCGAGCCCGGTCAGCACGAAGGTGACCTCGTTGCGGTAGCCGCCGAGCCGGGTGAGGCCGACCTTGAGGCGGTCCGGGCGGGGTTCGCCGCGGACGCCCTCGATCCGCACCCGGTCGGTGCCCGCCTGGCTGAGCCGCACGGAGTCCAGGCGGGCGGTCACGTCGGGGCCCGGATAGCGCGGCCCCGCGGTCTCGTAGAGCAGTTGCGCCGTGACGGTACCGACGGTGACCGCGCCGCCGGTCCCGGGGTGCTTGGTGAGCACCGCGGAGCCGTCCTCCGCGAGTTCCGCGAGCGGGAAACCGGGGTGGCGCGCGTCGATCCCGTCCCGGGCGAAGAAGGCGTAGTTGCCGCCGGTCGCCTGCGTCCCGCACTCCAGCACGTGCCCGGCGACGACGGCCCCGGCGAGCCGGTCCCAGTCGTCGTCGGCCCAGCCGAAGTGCGCCGTGGCGCAGCCGCTGACCAGCGAGGCGTCAGCCACCCGCCCGGTGACGACGACATCGGCACCGGCCCGCAGGCAGGCGCTGATCCCGGCGCCGCCCAGGTAGGCGTTGGCCGTCAGCACGCCCTCGCCCCAGTCGCGGTCGGCGAGCAGGTCGTCGCCCTCCACGTGGGCGACCCGCGCGGGCACGCCGATGCGTTCACTCAACTCCCGTACCGCGTCGGCGAGGGCCGCCGGGTTGAGGCCGCCCGCGTTGGTGACGAGGGTGACGCCGCGGTCCCGCGCCAGGCCCAGTCCCGTCTCCAACTGCCGCAGGAACGTCCTGGCGTAGCCGCGCGCGGGGTCCTTGAGCCTGTCGCGGCCCAGGATCAGCATGGTCAGCTCGGCGAGGTAGTCGCCGGTGAGGACGTCCAGCGGGCCGCCGGTCAGCATCTCGGTGAGCGCGTCGGCGCGGTCGCCGTAGAAGCCGGAGGCGTTCCCGATCCGCAGCGGCTCGCGCGGGGCGGGCTCCGGTGCGGCGGAGCCCGGCCCGGCGGCATGCGGCCCCCTCATGCCCCTCCCTCCGGCACCCGCGGCCCCTGGGGGCCCTCCGGTTTCCGGGAATCCGTCCGTCCGACCGGTGCCCGGCCGGTGCCGGGCGGCCCCGCGAACGCCTGCGCGATGCCCAGCCAGCGTTCGGCCTCGGCGCCCTCGGCCCGCAGACCGGTGTCGTCGCGGTGCACCCGCTGGGTGGCCAGCAGGCAGAAGTCCAGGGCGCTGCCGGTCACCCGCTGCGCCGCGTCCTCCGGGCCGTGGGCCCACACCTCGCCGCCGGGTCCGGTCACCTCGACCCGGAACGGCTCGGCGGGCGGCCGGAGGCCGTGCGCGGCGTAGCCGAAGTCGCGGGCGCGCACCCCGATGCGGACGATGTGCCGCAGCCGGGCGGTCGGCTCGCGGGCGGCGCCGAGCGCGTCGGCGACGTCGGTGCCGTGCGCCCAGGTCTCCATGAGCCGCGCGGTCGCCATGCTCGCCGCGCTCATCGACGTCCCGAACCAGGGCAGCCGCGCCCGGGGCGGCTGTGTGGCCGGCACCGCGGCCAGCGCTTCGGCCAGCGCGGTGCGTCCGGTCCGCCAGCGGGCCAGGAGTTCGGCGGGCGGCCGCCGGGCGCCCTCGGCCGCGGAGTCGTCGATGAAGGTGGCCGCCGCGTCGGGACGTGCCGCCATCTCCTCGACCCGGCGGCGGAAGCCCGCGGGGTCGGTGGCGGCGAGCAGCGCCTGCTCGTCCGTCCAGGCCAGGTGGGCGATCTGGTGGGCGACCGTCCAGCCGGCGGCCGGTGTCGCCGCCGTCCAGCGTTCCGGGGGCAGGTCCGCGACCAGCCGGTCCGCCTCCGCGCTCTCGGCGCGCAGGTCCGCCAGTACTTCGCCGAGCACGTCCGCCGCTGAGGCCACAGCCCCGCCCTCCCTCCGATGCGCGGGCCCGGCAGGGCCGAGCGCACCCTGCGGACGCGCCCAACCGCCTTCCGTCGCACCGACAGTGACAGCAAGACCAAAAACAAGCAAGCGTGCTTGCATGACTTTTTCCGGGTGACCAGCCGATCCCCTCGGGTAGCCCTCGGGCGGACATCCGCGGCAGACGACCGCACAGCCCAGCGCCGCGCCGAGACATGAGGCAGACCGGAAGAGAGGGCGGACCGTGGTGGCCACCGACAGCTCCCGACGCGCGCACCGCACCATGCCGCTGCACCGCCTGGACGTCCCTGCTCCGCGCCGACTCCCCTTCGCCATCGGCACGTTCGACTCGATCGGCCCGCTCTCCCGCGCCGCCTACCCGCACCGGCACACCTTCCACGAGATCGCCTACGTCACCGGCGGCAGCGGCACCCACGTCATCGACCTGCGGCGGTGGACACTGCGTCCACCGCACCTGTGCTTCATCACGCCAGGCCAGTCGCACCACTGGCAGCAGCACGAGCAGGTGCAGGGCTGCGTGGTCCTGTTCGACGAGGCGTTCCTGCTCGCCCACCCCGGCGACCGCACCCTGTTACGCCGACTCAGCGCGCACCCCTCCCTGCCGCTGTCCCCGCCGGCGGCGGCCCGCGTGGAGGAACTGCTGGCCGGGATGCGCACCGAGTACGGCCAGGCGCAGCCCGGCATGCGCACCGTCCTCCAGGCGTACCTGCACATCCTGCTGGTCCAGGCCGACCGCCTACCGGCCCAGGAGCACCCCGGAGGCGCACCGGACGGCGAGGCCGCCTGCTCCCGGCCCGCAGCCGTTGCCGGGCAGTTCGTCCGACTGCTGGAGCGCCCGGAGGCCGCCGCGGCCCGCACGGTCACGGCCTGCGCCGCGGAACTGGGCGTCTCCGTGGGCTATCTGAACACCGCCGTCCGCGCGGGCACCGGCCGGACGCCGGGGGAGCTCATCCGGCACGCCCACGTACTGGAGGCCAAGCGGCTGCTGGCCGGGACGGCCATGACGGTGCGCCAGGTGGCGCACGAGGTGGGCTTCGCCGACCCCGCCTATTTCTGCCGCTTCTTCCGCCGCGAGACCGGCGCCAGTCCGGGCGAGTTCCGGCGCGAGAACCACGGGACGCCCGGCGGCGACGAAATCACCACGCTCCGGTAGCTCCGTCCATCGACCCCCGCGCACGCCGCCCGTAGCGTCGTCCCCACTCGGCCGAACCCGGCCGGACGCGTCCGTCCCCCGCACTTCCCCCCCCATCCAGGAGAGCGAGGAACCGACCATGTCCCACTCGGACGACGACCAGCCCGAACCGGCCCGCCGCCGCGGAGTGAGCCGCAAGAGCGTGCTGCGGGCCGCGATGGCGGCCGGGCCCGCGGCGATGCTCGTGGGCGGCGCCGCAGGCGGCACCCCGGCACTCGCGCGCGACCAGCGCGGGTCAGGGGAGCGGCTGGCGCCGACCCCCTCCTGCGACGACGGCGACGACCCGACGCCCCCGCAGACCGAGGGCCCGTACTTCAAGCCCTACTCCCCCGAGCGGGACTCGATCGTGCCGCCGGGCACCCCGGGAACGCCGCTGGTGGTCAGCGGCTATGTCTTCGGACGGGACTGCGCCCCGCTGGCGCACGTGCTGCTCGACTGGTGGCAGGCGAACCCGAACGGCGCCTACGACAACGCGGGGTACCGGTTCCGGGGCCACCAGTACACCGACGCACAGGGCGCCTTCCGGCTGACCACCCTGCGGCCCGGCCTGTACCCGGGGCGCACCCGGCATCTGCACGTCAAGGTGCAGGCGCCCTACCGTCCGGTGCTCACCACCCAGCTCTACTTCCCCGGTGAGCCGCGCAACGGCACGGACGCGATCTTCGATCCCCGGCTGCTGATGGACGTCCGGACCGAAGACGGCGGCCTGGCGGGCTCGTTCGACTTCGTGGTGAACGCCTAGCCCGCGGGCTGCGCGGACCGGCGGGTCCGGGGCCGCCACCCCCGGACCCGCCGGTACGTCACTCCCCGGCGACCGGATCCGCGGACTGGTCGGCCGCGGGACCCGCCGTCAGGCCCTCGGCCAGCACCTCCGCCAGGTGCCGGCTGCGGAAGCCGCCCAGCTGGTCCATCTGGGTGCGGCAGGAGTAGCCGTCGGCGAGGATCTCGGTGCCCGGCTCGGCGGCGCGCAGGGCCGGCAGGAGCTGGTCCTCGGCGCAGGCCGCGGACACCTCGTAGTGGCCCTTCTCGAAGCCGAAGTTGCCGGCCAGGCCGCAGCAGCCGCCGCTGAGGTCGCCTGCCAGACCTGCCCGGTCCCGCAGCCGCCGCTCGGCGGCGTCGCCGATGACGGCGTGCTGGTGGCAGTGGGTCTGCCCGGCGACCGGCCGGTCGATCCGGGGCGGTTCCCAGTCGGGTGCCTGCTCCTCCAGGGTCTGCGCGAACGTGCGGACGGCTTCCGCCAGCCGCTTCGCGCGGGGGTCGTCGCCCAGCAGCTCGGGGACGTCCGTCTGCAGCGCCGCCGCGCACGGCGGCTCCAGGACGGCCACCGGCAGGCCCGCGTCCAGGGCCGGTTCCATGACGTCCAGGGTGCGCCGCATCACCGCGCGGGCCCGGTCGAGCTGGCCCGTGGAGACGTAGGTGAGGCCGCAGCACACCTGCTTGGGCGGCACCACCGGGCGCAGCCCGGCGTCCTGGAAGACCTGCACGGCGGCCGAGCCCGCCTCGGGCGAGAGGTAGTTGGTGAAGGTGTCCGGCCACAGCACGACCGGCTTGCCACCGTCGGCGTCGCGGCCGGGCTGCTTGCGCCACCAGTGGGTGAAGGGCGTGCGGGGCAGCGCCGGGATGTCCCGCTCCGGCGCCAGCCCGCCCACCCGCTTGGCGAGGGCGGCCAGCGGCGGCACCTTGGCGCCCGCGTTCAGCAGCGGCACGGTGCGGGTGGCGGCGGCCAGCCGCAGCCAGCGCGGCAGCCAGCCCATCGAGTAGTGCGCCATCGGCCGGCGCTTGCCCGGAGTGCCGGACGCGGCGTCGCCCTCGTAGTAGTGGTGCATGAACTCGGCCTTGTAGGTGGCCATGTCGACGCCCACCGGGCAGTCGCTGCGGCAGCCCTTGCACGACAGGCACAGGTCGAGCGCGTCGTGCACCTCCTCGGACTGCCAGCCGTCGGTGACGACCTCCCCGGCGAGCATCTCGTGCAGCAGCCGGGCCCGTCCGCGGGTGGAGTGCTTCTCCTCGCCGGTGGCGCGGAAGGACGGGCACATCACGCTCGCCCCGGCCGACTCGTTCCGGCACTTGGCGACGCCCACGCAGCGGCGGACGGCGGCGGAGAAGTCACCGCCGTCGTGCGGATAGCCGAACTCGACGTCGACGGGCTTGCGCGGGAGCGGCGCGAACCGCAGGTTGGCGTCCAGCGGGTCGGGCCGGACGAGCACGCCCGGGTTGAGGCCGTCCGCGGGGTCCCACAGGTCCTTGAACCGGCCGAAGAGCCCGACCATCTCCTGGCCGTACATCCGGGTCAGCAGCTCGGCGCGGGCCAGGCCGTCGCCGTGCTCACCGGAGAGCGAGCCGCCGTGCGCCACGACGACGTCGGCGAGCGCGGTGGAGAAGTCCCGGAACTTCGCGATACCCGCCTCGCCCAGCAGGTCGAAGTCGATCCGCACATGGATGCAGCCGTCCCCGAAGTGCCCGTAGGGCAGTCCGCGCAGCCCGTACTCGCCCAGCAGCTTGCGGAAGTCCCGCAGATACGCGCCGAGCCGGGGCGGGGGGACGGCGCAGTCCTCCCAGCCGGGCCACGCCTCCGCGCCGTCCGGCATCCGGGTCGCGGTGCCGGAGGCGTCCTCACGTACCCGCCACAGCGCGCGCTGCCCGGCCGGTTCGGTGACCAGCGTGTGGTCGGTGGTGCCCTCGCGGGCCGCGCGGCACAGCTGTTCGGCGTTGGCCCGGGCCTGTGCCGCGTCGTCGCCGCCGACCTCCACGAACAGCCAGGCGCCACCCCTGGGCAGCGAGGCCCGCGCCGCGTCGCCCACCAGGTCGTTGGCCATCCCCTCGACGGTCAGCGGACCGTAGGGCAGCAGCCCGGCGGCGGCCTCGGCGGCCGCGGACTCGTCCGCGTAGCCGAGCACCGCCAGCACCCGCGCACCGGGAGTCGGCACCAGCTTGACGGTGGCCCGGGTGAGCACGCCCAGGGTGCCCTCGCTGCCGGTGAAGGCGCGCGCCCAGTCCTCGCCCTTCTCGGGCAGCAGCTCGTCTAGCGCGTAGCCGGAGATCCGGCGCGGGAGTTCGGGGAACCCGGTGCGCAGCCGGGCCAGTTCGCCCTGGACCAGCGAAGACGCTCCGGCGCGCAGCCGCTCGGGAACCCCGGAGCCGCCCCGCGCCAGCCGGGCCCGCTCGCCTCCGTAGGTGAGGACCTCCAGCTCGTGCACGTTGTCGGCGGTGGTGCCCCAGGCGACCGAGTGGGAGCCGCACGAGTTGTTGCCGATCATCCCGCCGAGTGTGCAGCGCGCGTGCGTCGAGGGGTCGGGGCCGAAGGTGAGCCCGTGTGCTCCGGCGGCCCCACGCAGGTCGTCCAGGATGACGCCGGGGCGCACGACGGCGGTGCGGGCCTCCGGATCGAGGTGCTCGATGGTGCGTTGGTGCCGGGTGAAGTCCAGCACGACGCCGAGTCCGGTCGCCTGCCCGGCGATGGAGGTGCCCGCGCCGCGCGCCACCACGGGCACACCCTGCTCGCGGCAGACGGCCAGCACGGCCGCCACGTCGTCGTCGTCCTTCGGCGCCACCACGCCCAGCGGCACCCGCCGGTAGTTGGAGGCGTCCATCGTCATGAGTGCTCTGTCCTGGGCGCCGAACTCCACCTCGCCGCCGCGCACCGCGGCGCGCAGCGCCCGCTCCAGCTCCTGTGCGTCTGCCCTACGTGCGTCTCCCATGGGCACAGCGTGCACGCTGGAGCCCGCCCCGCGCTGCCCTTGCGGGATCTTTCGTGTCTGTGGTCCGCGTCACGCTGCCGCTTCCCCGTCGAAACGGGTCCCACCTGCGGAAAGACCGGTTTTTGTCAGCCCGCCGATCTGGCCGAGAGGCGGCTGCGAAGCTGTCCACCCCGGCCATTGAAGAGCGGCCGGGGAGGGGCGGCCGGCGCGCCGCGGAACGGGCACGCCGAGCTCCCGGACGGGGCTCGCCGAGCGGGCCCACCCCTACGGCGCGACGTAGGCCCTCCCCCGTACGAGTCGGGGCTCATCCCTCGTACGGGTCGGGTGCGGTGAACGTCTCCAGCAACCGGGGCGGCGCCGCCTGCCGCCAGGAGTCGACGACGATGTCCCGCAGCTCCGCCATGTCCTCCAGGGCCGCCAGCCGGGCCCGCACCCAGTTCGAGCCCGCCTCGTGCGGCGGCACCCAGAACTTCTCCGGCTCGGCCGCGATCAGCTCGCCGCGCTCCAGCTTCGGGCAGCGCACCGCGAAGGAGGACTCGTCGTCGGGCATGGTCAGGAACATCTTCCCCGCCACCCGGAAGGTCGGCATGGACCACGCCTCGACCTCCTTGCTCTCGGGCAGCGCGAGCGCGAGGCGGCGCACATCGTCGGGACCGGGTCTGTGACCTGCTGTCATACGCCCAGCTTATGGTCCGGAGCCCGGTCCGCACCGGCCCTGGGCCGATCCGCCGCCCGTCTCAGGCGCTGGACGGCTGCCGATGCGGTCTGGACGGCGGCACTAGGCTGTCCCTCGTGGCTGATCTCCAGATTCCCGCTGACCTCAAGCCCGCCGACGGCCGTTTCGGCTCGGGCCCCAGCAAGGTGCGTCCGGAGGCGCTCAGCGCCCTGGCTGCGACCGGTACCTCGCTCATGGGCACCTCACACCGGCAGGCGCCCGTCAAAAACCTGGTCGGACAGGTCCGTGACGGCGTACGGAACCTCTTCTCGCTGCCGGACGGGTACGAGGTCGTACTCGGCAACGGCGGCTCCACCGCCTTCTGGGACGTGGCGACCCACGGTCTGATCGAGAGCCGGTCCCAGCACCTGTCGTTCGGCGAGTTCTCCTCCAAGTTCGCGAAGGCCGCCGAGCAGGCGCCCTGGCTGGGCGAGCCCAGCGTCATCCAGAGCGACCCGGGCACCCATCCGGAGGCCCGCGGCGAGCAGGGCGTGGACTCCTACGCGCTGACCCACAACGAGACCTCCACGGGCGTGGCCATGCCGCTGCGCCGGGTGCCGGGCGCCGACGACGGCGCGCTGGTGCTGGTGGACGCCACCTCCGGCGCCGGCGGCCTGCCGGTCGACATCACCGAGACGGACGTCTACTACTTCGCGCCGCAGAAGTCCTTCGCGGCCGACGGAGGACTGTGGATCGCGGTCTTCTCACCCGCCGCCATCGCGCGCGCGGAGCGGATCGCGGCCTCGGACCGGCACATCCCGGCCTTCTTCGACCTGCAGACGGCGATCGACAACTCGCGCAAGAACCAGACGTACAACACCCCGGCGCTGGCCACGCTCTTCCTGCTCGGCGAGCAGCTGGACTGGCTCAACGGGCAGGGCGGCCTGGAGTGGGCCGTCTCCCGCACCGCCGACTCCTCCGCGCGGCTCTACAACTGGGCGGAGAAGGCGTCCTACGCGACGCCCTTCGTCACCGACCCGGACCAGCGCTCCCAGGTCGTGGGCACCATCGACTTCGCGGACAGCGTGGACGCCGCCGAGGTGGCCAAGGTGCTGCGGGCCAACGGCACCGTGGACACCGAGCCCTACCGGAAGCTGGGGCGCAACCAGCTGCGCGTCGCCATGTTCCCGGCAGTGGAGCCGGCGGACGTGGAAGCGCTGACCGCATGCGTCGACTGGGTGATCGAGCGCCTCTGACGGCCTCGGAGCACCGGAGCGCCGGACGGGCTACGCGGTAGCCCGTCCGGCGTTCGCGTGCGGCCGCGGGGCATCCCGGCGCCCACGATCGGGTACGGGATGCCGCATGAGCACTCCCAGCACCGGTTTTCAGCTCTTCGCCCGGGAACGGCGGGTACGGCTGACGACCTACGAGAGGGAAGGCACGCCCTTCGGGCACGGCGCGCAGATCGCCGTCGAGGGGGACCGCGCGTATGTGCGCACGCACGCCCGTGCCCGGCAGCGGGAGCACATCGAGCGCTACCCGGAGGTCGAGCTGGCCGCCGCCACCCTGACCGGCACGCCCGCCGGGGCACCGATGAAGGCCCGGGTGCGGGAGCTGCGGGACAGCGAGGCCCGGCACGCCGCGGCCCAGCTCGCCCGCAGACACCCGCTCACCCAGGGCTTCCTGGTGCCGCTCGGCTACCGGCTGATGTTCGACAGGCCGGTCCACTACGAACTGCGGCTGGTCGGCGAGTAGCCGCCCGGCTGCCAGGCGTCGGCCCCCACCGGGGCGGACCGTTCGTCCGCCGGGGTCCGCCTTACCGGAGGTCGTCCGCCGGGGCCCGTCCGTCAGCCGGCAGGGTCCGCCGTTCACCTGCCGAGGTGCTGGAACCTGCGGACGGCCAGCGGCAGGAAGACGGCCGTCAGCGCCGCCGGCCCCCGGACCGGGGCGGACAGGGCCGGGATGCCGGCCGCCTGCCGTGCATCGGCCCGGCGGCGGGCCGCGCCGGAGGCGGTCAGTCGCGGCGGCGGGTGAAGAGGCGGCGCAGGCCGAACCAGACGATCAGGGCCGCGACGAAGGTCCCGGCACCCAGCGCCAGGTTGCGGTCGTCGTCCGCCGAGGAGTCCTCGCCGCCGCCCTTACCGTCGGACGCGGAATCCGCTGAGTCGTCCTCGCGGGCGGCGGGCGGCACCGCCTCGCCCTCCAGGCGTGCGGGCTCGACACCGCTGTTCGTGCCCTCGGAGCCGTACATCAGCGTCCGTCCGTCGTCCGCGAAGGTGACCGACTCGCCCTGGCGCTGCAACGGCACCGGAACGGAACCGATCTTCTCCGGCTTGCCGTTCCGCCAGGTGTAGCCGTAGGCGCTGAAGTAGCCGCGCAGTACCAGCCGGGTGCCGTCCGGGGAGAAGGCGCCGTCCGTCGCCTCGAAGTCGATTTTCGCCACCCGCGAGAAGGTGTTCACGCCGTTCGGGTCCAGCTTCTCGGGTCCGGCGTAGACGCCGCCCTTGCCCTTCGCGCTCTTGCTCGCGATGTAGACGCGCCCCGACTTGGGATGCACCATCAGCGACTCCGCGTTCCGCGGGCCGCCGTCGTAGCGGACGGTGTAGCGGGTGGGGGTGACCGTCACCTCGCCGCGCAGTTCCTTTGGTTCGGGGAAGCGGTAGATCCACACCTCGGGCCAGGTGCCGTCCAGGTTGTCGCCGATGTCGCCGACGTAGAGGTCGCCGTCCGGGCCGAGGGAGATCGCCTCGACGTCGCGGGGCTCGATGCCGCTGAGCGTCACGCGGCAGACGGTCTTGCCGGTGGAGCTGTCGACCGCGTACACGTACGGGCCGTCGTCGGAGTCGTTGTGCGTCCAGTAGACGCCCTTGTGGGCGCGGCTGGCCGCGAGGCCGCTGGACTCGGTGATGCGGGAGTCGCGGATGGTGAAACCCTCCGGGCCGTCCGCGGCGGCGGCGACGTCCGGGGACGCCGTCATCGCGCCCAACACCACGGCGACCGCCGCCCCGACCCGGACCCCACGCATACGCACAGACATGGCACCCAGTGTCCAGCATCACGGTGCGGGGCGAGTCGGCATCCCGGAGGATATGCGGATGCGCGTTCTCTTCGTCGGCGACTCCATGACGATCGGCGCGCCCGGCGCCCACACCTGGCGCTACCGGATGTGGCAGCACCTCACCCGTACCGTGCCCGACGGCGGCTGGTCGATCGTCGGCCCCCGTACGGCACTGCACGGCGGCGGCGACGCCTACGCCGATCCGCGCTTCCCGCCGCACGCACGGGCCCATCTCGCGGACTGGGGTGCGGGGTGGGTGCACATGGCGCCGGTCGTGGAGGAGGTGGTCGCGGCCCACGGCGCGGACACCCTGCTGGTCTCGCTCGGGCTGATAGACCTCGGGTTCTACACGGATCCGGCGCAGACGCTGGAGAACGTCGAGGTGTTCCTGACCCGGGCGCGGGCCGCCGACCCCGCGCTGCGCGCGGTGCTGCTGCCGGTCCTGCCCAACATCCGTGCGGTGACCGACGCCGGATTCGCCGCCTCCTGCGCGCACTTCAACACACTGCTGGCCAAAGTGGTGGCGGAGCGGTCGGAGCCGCGGTCGCCGCTGCTGCTGGCCTCGGCCCCGGAGGACTGGTCCCCGCGGCGGGACACCTACGACGGCACCCACCCCTCGGCCGCGGGCGAGCACCGGATGGCCGCCGCCTTCGCCGAGGCGCTGCACCAGGCGTGGGGTGTGGGAGGCCGCTACCGCGCCGGGGCGCCGTGAGGCGCGACCGGGCCGGACGCAGCGGACGGTTCCGAGGCCGGGGCCGGGGCCGGGGCTGAAGGGAGCGCACGGCACCGGACCGCCCGGTGCGAGCGCACCGCGCGCGAGGGGGCGGCAGCATCGGTACGCATACGTCAAGATCCGTCAAGTACGGTCAAGTGCGGCAATATCCAGCCAAGAGCCGCATCTTTCACGTCGGAACCTGCCACGGGCCGACGCGCAGGGCACCATCAGGGGGACCGCTGGGCCAGACTGGCTCCTTGTGTGCCGCGAACACCCCGAGTGCGATGGTTTGGGCCATTACACGGGGTGCTCGCGGCATCCCCCGACTAATGCACGCGAGCGCGCACTAAGTGTGTGGAACAGTAATCGGAATCCCAGCCTCGACGCAACGCGGAGCCATGACTCCTCCAGAACCGCAGGAATCCGACCGGCCGCCGGAGCAGCCGCGGCCGCACGGCGCCACCCGCCCCGGCGGACGCACAGCACGCACCCGGGCAGCCGTACTCGCCGCGGCCTGGGACGAGCTGGGCACCCAGGACCTCGCCTCGCTCACCATCGAGCGGATCGCCCAGCGCTCAGGAGTGCACGCCGCCACGATCCGGCGCCGCTGGCGAACCGTCGAGGGCGTCATCAGTGACCTGCTGAGCCGGAGCGGCGGAACGATCCCGGTGCCCGACACCGGCAGCCTGCGCCAGGACCTGCACGCCCTGGCACGCTCCCTCGCCGACTTCTACACGCAGCAGCGCAACCAGCGGCTGATCGAGGCCATCGTGACGGCCGCGACCCGCGACCCCGGCGCCGCCGAGGTGCTGCAGACCGTCCTCGGGGGCCGCGTCCGGCACGTCGCCTCCCTGGTGGACCGCGCCGCCGAGCGCGGCGAGGTCGCGTCCGACACGGACGGCTTCGAGGTCATCGCCGCGCTCGGTGCGCCGTTCTACTACCGGCTGCTGATGCTCCGCCGCCCCGTCGACGCGAACCTGGCCCGCACCAGCGCCGAGACCGCCTACCTCGCGGCGGTCCAGGGCGTCTTCCGTACCGGCGACGGAGCGGAAGAGGAGTCCGAACGCGGCTAGTCCGCCGTGTACGCCTTGCTTCGAGTGCGCTCCAAGTGCCTAGCGTGTCGGCATGGAGTACACGCAGCTCGGACGCACCGGCCTGAAGGTCGGCAGGCTCGTTCTCGGCACCATGAACTTCGGACCGCAGACGAACGAGCCCGACAGCCACGCGATCATGGACGCCGCCCTGGCGGCGGGCGTCAACCTTTTCGACACCGCGAACGTCTACGGCTGGGGCGAGAACAAGGGCCGCACCGAGGAGATCGTCGGGAGCTGGTTCGCCAAGGGCGGCGGCCGCCGCGACAGGACCGTGCTGGCCACCAAGGGCTACGCCAACATGGCGCCCGACGGCGCGGCGCCCTGGCCCAACCACGACAAGCTCTCCGCACTGAACATCCGCCGCTCGGTGGAGGCCAGCCTGCGCCGCCTGGGCACCGACCACATCGACCTGTACCAGTTCCACCACGTCGACCGGGCGACGCCGTGGGACGAGATCTGGCAGGCCATGGACGTCCTGGTGCAGCAGGGCAAGGTGCTCTACGTGGGCTCCAGCAACCACGCGGGCTGGCACCTCGCCCAGGCCAACGAGACCGCGGCCCGGCGCGGCTCCCTCGGGTTGGTCAGCGAGCAGTGCCTCTACAACCTCGCCGAGCGGCGCGCCGAGATGGAGGTCATCCCGGCCGCTGAGGACTACGGGCTCGGCGTCATCCCCTGGTCCCCGCTGCACGGCGGGCTGCTGGGCGGCGCGCTGCGCAAGGAGCGGGAGGGCGGCGGCAGCGGTCGCACCGGCTCCGGGCGCGCGGCCACCACGCTCGCCGACCCGGCGGTCCGCGCGCAGCTGGAGGCGTACGAGAACCTCGTCGCCGAGCACGGACTGGAACCCGGCGAGGTCGCGCTCGCCTGGCTGCTGTCCCGGCCGGGCGTCACCGGACCCATCGTCGGGCCCCGCACGGCCGCGCAGCTCGACTCCGCGCTCCGCGCCGTCGAGCTGCGGCTGGGCGACGAGCTGCTCGAGGCGCTGGACGAGATCTTCCCCGGGCCGGGCCCCTCCCCGGAGGCCTTCGCCTGGTAGCCCTGCCCGCGGCCGGGGTCAGCGACCGCCCAGGGCCGAGGCCAGGACGACGACGAGGAAGAGCACCACCAGCACCCCCGTCACGATGCGCATTCTGGTCTTAGCGTTCACGGCGACAACGGTAACCGGGGCCGGCGGCGGGGCGGAAAGCGGCTCCGTCACCGCCCCGGACCCTCGCCCAGCGGCCACCGGGCCAGCGGCTCGTAGTACGGCTGCTCACCGGGGACCCCGCTCGTCGGGGGCACGCTGCGGATCAGCAGCAGCTCCCCGGCCCGCCAGCCGGAGCCGCGGAACGGCTCCAGCCCGGCCACGAAGGGGCGCAGGTCGACGCCCAGCGCGCGGCCCCTGGCGCGGGCCAGGGTGAGGTGCGGGCGGAAGGAGGGCGGCGCGTCGGCGGGCAGCAGTCCCGCGCGGCGGCCCGCTGCGGTGGTGGCCGCGGCCAGCTTCCGGAGCGCGTCGCGCTCCGGTGCCTCCTGCCGGATCCCGGTCCACAGGGTGTGGTCGCCGAAGCGGCCACCGCCGGCCAGCCGCATCGGGACGGGGCCGCTCGCCCGGTGCGCCGCCCGGCCCAGCCGGGCGGTGAGGTCGGCCCGCGCCCGCTCGTCCGCCTCCCCGTAGAAGCTCAGCGTGACGTGCCGGTTCGCGGGCCGCGTCCAGCGCAGTGCCGCCGCGTCGGGGAGCTCCTGGAGGGCGGCCACCTCCCGGTCCAGCTCTTCCACGGCCGTCGGTGGGGGCCACAGTGCGGCGAACAGTCTCATGGGCGAGCAGCCTGCCACGGCCGCGCCCCGGTCACGCCGGCTCGGTGACCGCTTCGCGGGTCTCACGGGTCTCGGGGTTCTCGCGGGTCTCGTCGGGCTCGCGGGTTCCGTCGGACTCGCGGGCCCCGGGGTTCTCGCGGGGGACGAAGCGGACGTAGCGGCGGCCCTTGCGGAGGCTGACGGCCGGGCGCAGTCCGGCGAGGCGGCCCAGGACGAGGGCGATCGCGACCGCCGCCGCGGCCGAGACGAGGCCGCCCGCGAGGAAGCCGGTGCGGGCACCCCAGGTGTCGGTGATCCAGCCCATGATCGGGCCGCCGATGGGGGTGCCGCCCACGAACACCATCATGAACAGGCTCATCACCCGGCCGCGCATCGCCGGGTCGGAGGCGAGCTGGACGCTGGAGTTCGCGGTGACGTTGAAGGTCAGCCCGGCGAGCCCGATCGGTGCCATGAGCGCGGCGAACAGCCAGTACGAGGGCGACAGCGCGGCGGCGAGTTCCAGCACGCCGAAGGCCAGCGCGGCACCGGCCATCAGCCGCATCCGCGACTGCCCGCGCCGGGCGGCCAGCAGCGCTCCGGCCACCGAGCCGACCGCCATCAGGAAGTTGAGGGTGCCGTAGGTGCCGGCCCCCGCGTCGAACACATCGCTGGTGAAGGCGGTGAGCCAGATGGGGAAGTTGAATCCGAAGGTCCCGATGAAGCCGACGAGCACGATCGGCCACAGCAGTTCCGGATGGCCGCCCACGTAGCGCAGGCCCTCGCGCAACTGGCCCTTGCCGCGCTGCACCCGCTTGCCGGTGTGGAGTTCGGCGCCGCGCATCAGCAGCAGCCCGAGCAGCGGGGCGCCGAAGGACAGGCCGTTGATCAGGAACGCCCAGCCGCCGCCGACCGCGGAGATCAGCACTCCCGCGACGGCCGGGCCGACGAGCCGGGCGCTCTGGAAGTTCGCGGAGTTGAGCGAGACGGCGTTGCGTATCTGGGTGGGGCCGACCATCTCCGAGACGAAGGTCTGCCGGGTGGGGTTGTCCACGACGGTGACCAGACCGAGCGCGAAGGCGAGCACGTAGACGTGCATGACCTGCACGTTTCCGCTGAGTGTGAGCGCTGCCAGCACCAGGCCGATGACGCCCATCGTGGCCTGGGTGACGAACAGCAGCCGGCGCTTGGAGCAGCGGTCGGCGATGACGCCGCCGTAGAGCCCGAACAGCAGCATGGGCAGGAACTGCAGGGCCGTGGTGATGCCGACGGCGGTGGAGGAGCCGGTGAGGCTGTGCACCAGCCAGTCCTGGGCGATGCGCTGCATCCAGGTGCCGGTGTTGGAGACGACCTGGCCCATCGCGAAGAGGCGGTAGTTGCGGATCCGCAGCGAGCTGAACATCGAGGGCTTCACGGGGGCGCCGGGCGCGGGCACGCCGGGCGCCGCGGTGGAGGCCGGAACGCCGGGCGAGGGCGCTGCGCCGGGCGAGGCGGCGGCGGGCGCGGTGCCCCGGCCGCGCGCGGTGTCCTGGTCGAGCGCGTCACGGGCGTCACGGGCGTCATGTACATCGCGGGCGTCACGGGCGTCATGTACATCGCGGGCGTCGCGGGGCTGCTGCGGGGTGGTGTGGTCGGCTGCGGACGGTGCGGGTGCGGAGTCTGCTCCGTGGCCCGTACTCAAAGCGGCGTCGCCTCCTGTTCTGGGTCGTGCTCCTTACAGATGTGCCAGCTTCTCCAGCACCGGCGCGGCGGCGCGCAGCGTCGCCCGGTCCTCCTCGTCCAGCTCCTGGACGAGCTCGGTCAGCCAGGCGTTCCGCTTGGCGCGGGCGGCGGCGAGCATGGATTCGGCCTGCTCGGTCTGGGTGACCACCTTCTGCCGCCGGTCCTCGGGGTGCGCGTCCAGCCGGACCAGGCCCTTGGCCTCCAGCATCGCGACGATGCGGGTCATCGACGGCGGCTGCACATGCTCCTTGCGGGCCAGCTCGCTGGGGGTGGCGGAGCCGCAGCGGGCGAGGGTGCCGAGCACGGACATCTCCGTGGGGCTCAGCGACTCGTCCACGCGCTGGTGCTTGAGCCGCCGGGAGAGCCGCATCACCGCGGCGCGGAGTGCGTTGACGGCTTCCTTGTCGAGCTCGGCGAGGTCCTGTTCGCCCTCGTCGCGCGGCAGGGGCCGGTCCGGCCCGGCGAGCTGGTCGACCGCGCCCGGTGGGGGCCCGTCCGCGTAGCGCGGCGCGGGGAGCTGTTCCGACATGGTCCTTAGCTTAACTCATTACCCGCCCTAAAGACCAAGGGGTTTACCCAGCAGTGGCTCACACGTACGAGTGAGTCCACAGACGTTCGCCGGACAGCGGGCCGGGTCGGTTCGCGACCGTTGTCCTATGAGCAGCCTGACTCCGCCATGCGACAGCGACCATCACGAGCAGCCCGATTCCCAGGTTCTCAGCCTGCGGATAGAGGCCGCACTCTTCGAGCGGCTGAACGATCATGCAGCGAAACGCGGGATGAGCGTCCAGGACTACGTGGTGCGCACGCTCGTCCGCGACGACTTCGACGAGCGCTTCAAGGCGTCCGTCGAACGGACCGAGCAGTTCTACGGCCCCTCGCCGCAGGGCAGCAGGGGCCTCGCCTGAGACCCCTGCCGACGGCGACCACCCTGCCCGGACACCCGGACACCCGGACACCCGGCCGGGACGGCCGACCCGCACTTTCCGGCCCGCGGACACCCGGCTCCCGCGGACACCCGGCCCGCGGGCGTACCGCCCCGGGGGCACGCGCCCGGTCCTACGCGATGCCGAGAAGCTGCTCGATCGGATTCAGCAGGAAGTAGACCAGGAAGCACAGCCCCACCACGTTCAGCAGCCACGGCGTCTCCCGCGCGCGCCCGGCGGCGGCCCGCAGCACGATGAAGGCGATCACGCCCATGCCGATGCCGTTGGTGATGCTGTAGGTGAACGGCATCGAGACGATGGTGAGGAAGGCCGGGATGGCGACGGTGGAGTCGGCCCACTCGATCTCCCGCACATTGGACGCCATGATCAGGAAGCCCACGACCAGCAACGCGGGGGTCGCCGCCTGGGAGGGCACCACCTTCGCGAGCGGGGTGAAGATCAGGGCCAGCAGGAAGAGCCCGCCCGTCAGCACGTTGGCCAGGCCGGTGCGCGCGCCCTCGCCGACCCCGGCGGTGGACTCCACGAAGCAGGTGTTGGCCGAGCAGGAGCCGACCCCGCCGGCGGCCACCCCGACACCGTCCATGAACAGGATGCGTCCCATTCGCGGAAGCTGTCCGTGCGCGCGGTCGTCGGCCAGTCCGCTCTCCTCGCCGACGCCGATGATGGTGCCCATCGCGTCGAAGAAGCCCGACAGCAGCACCGTGAAGACGAAGAGGCAGCCGGTCAGCCACCCCACTTCCTGGAAGCCGCCGAACAGGCTGATCTCGCCGATCAGCCCGAAGTCCGGGCTGCCCACCACCGAGTCCGGCAGCTTCGGCACCGACAGGCCCCAGGCGGCGTCCGGGATGTCGGCCACGGCGTTGATCGCGATGGCGACGACGGCCATGGTCACGATGCCGATGAGGATGGCGCCCCGCGTCTTGCGCACCAGCAGCACGTACATGAGCACCAGGCCCAGCACGAACACCAGCACGGGCCAGCCCTGGAGCTGGCCGCCCGTCCCGAGGCCGAGCGGAACGGTGGTGTCCGCCTCGTCCGGGTTGCGGGAGACGAAGCCGGAGTCGACCAGGCCGATCAGCGAGATGAACAGGCCGATCCCGATGGCGATGGCGCGACGCAGCCCGTTCGGGATGGCATCCATCACCCGCTGCCGGAGACCGGAGGCCACCAGGATCATCAGCACGACCCCGGCGAGCACCACCATGCCCATGGCGTCGGGCCAGCTCATCTTGGGGGCGAGCTGGAGCGCCACGACGGCGTTGATGCCCAGGCCGGCGGCGAGCGCGATGGGCACATTGCCGATGACGCCCATGAGGAGGGTGGTGAGCCCGGCCATCAGCGCGGTGGCCGTCACGAGCTGGCCGTTGTCGAGGTGCTGGTGGAACTTGTCCTCACCGGCCCCGAGGATGATCGGGTTCAGCACGATGATGTAGGCCATCGCGAAGAAGGTGGCAAGTCCGCCCCGGAGCTCGCGGCTGACGGTCGAGCCGCGCTGCGAGATCTGGAAGAAGCGGTCCAGTGCGGACTGGGCGGCGGGCGGGGTTCCCTGCGGGGAGCCCCCGGAATCGACCGGGCTGGCCGAAGCGGACATGCGTGACCTCGGATACGTGCTGGTGCGTGCGGGCGGGCAGGCGGGCGGACTGCAGCCTTTGAATCAGATTGGATAATCCGACGAAAAAATCCGGCCACAAGCAGCCCGGTTCAGTATGAACAACCGAACGGGATGATCGCCAACTCCGGCTGCGGCCTCCCCCCGCCCCCTCGCTAGGCTGGAGCCGGGGAACAGGCGAGAGACGAGGGAGCCAGGGCGATGAGCCTCATGGACAGGTGGACCAACGGCGAGCGCGAGGCGCCCGAGCCGCTCGAGGGCAACGTCACCGCCACCGTCGTCACCGGCACGCTGCTGTGGCTCGCCCTGTTCCTGGTGCAGCTCCCCTTCTACGGCTGGTTCGCCGACCACGACCACACCTGGTGGCTGTGGACCTGCGCCGCCGGTGCCGCCCTGGGCTGTGTGGGGATCTGGTACGTCCGGGCCCGCGAGAAGGCCATCCGCCAAGCAGCGTCCCGGGAGACCCAGGACGGCTGACCCGCTGTGTCCGTCCCCCGCTCGGCAAGGCCGGGTGCCTAGCCTCGGCCACGGGCCCGTGCGCGGACCGGTCACCGCGAGTGGACCGGTCCCCGGCAGCGGGCCGAGGCGTGCCACCGCGACGGACAGGAGGCGGGATGGGTGATCCGGGTGTCGAGGTGCGCCCCGCCGGGCCGGCGGCCGGGTGAGCGCCCGGGTCCGTGGGCAGGGGCTCACCGGCGCCGAGGTGGCGGAACGGATCGCACGCGGGGAGGTCAACGACGTCCCGCCGCGCCACAGCAGGTCGGCCGCCGACATCGTGCGCGCCAACGTCTTCACCCGGTTCAACGCGATCATCGGCGTGCTCTTCCTGATCGTCCTGGCCGTGGGACCGATCCAGGACAGCCTCTTCGGCTTCGTGATCATCGCCAACACCGGCATCGGCATCGTCCAGGAGCTGCGGGCCAAGCGGACCCTGGAGAGTCTCGCCGTCCTCGGTGAGACCCGGCCCCGCGTGCGGCGCGACGGCCGCAGCACCGAGGTCCCCACCGAGCGGATCGTCCTCGGCGACCTGGTGGAGCTGCGGACCGGCGACAAGTGCGTGGTCGACGGCGAACTGGCGGAGGCCGACGGCCTGGAGGTGGACGAGTCGCTGCTCACCGGGGAGGCCGACCCGGTGCTCAAACACCCCGGCGACCAGGTGATGTCCGGCAGCTTCGTGGTCGCGGGCAGCGGCGCGTTCACCGCGACCGAGGTGGGAGGCGCGGCGTACGCGGCCCGGCTCGCCGAGGAGGCCAGCCGCTTCACCCTGGTCCGCTCCGAACTGCGCGGCGGCATCAGCACCCTGCTGAAGTACATCACCTGGATGATGGTCCCGGCCGCGATCGGACTGATCCTCAGTCAGCTCGTGGTCGAGCACAGCGACCCCGAGGAGGCCATCCGCCGCATGGTGGCCGGCATCGTGCCGATGGTGCCCGAGGGGCTGGTGCTGCTGACCTCCGTGGCCTTCGCCATCGGCGTCGTCCGGCTGGGCCGCAAGCACTGCCTGATCCAGGAGCTGCCCGCCATCGAGGGCCTGGCGCGGGTGAGCGTCGTCTGCCTGGACAAGACCGGCACCCTCACCGAGGGCGGCATGGACGTCGCGGAGGTGCGGCCGCTGGACGGGACCGACTCCGCACGGATCGCCCAGGTGCTGCGGGCCCTCGGCGGCGCCGAACCGCACCCGAACGCCAGCCTCCGGGCGATCGTCGAGGCGTATCCACCGCTGCCGGACGGCGCCGGAAGCTGGCGAACCACCGCCACCCTGCCCTTCTCCTCGGCACGCAAGTACAGCGGCGCCGCCTTCGCCGAACCCGGTGGAGAGCACAGCACCTGGCTGCTGGGGGCACCCGACGTACTGCTCGCGGACGGCGACCGGGCGCTCGCCGAAGCGGCCCGACTGGACCGGCAGGGCCTGCGGGTGCTGCTGCTGGCCCGGACACCCGGCGGGCCGGAGGGAGCGGCGGGACCGGACGGGCCGGACGGACCGGACGGGCCGGACGGGCCGGACGGGCCGGACGGGCCGGACGGGCCGGACGGGCCGGACGGGCCGGACGGGCCGAAGGGAGCGGCGGGACCCGGCGGGCTGGAGGCGGCGGACGGCGGCCCGCCCGAAGTCCGGCCCGCCGCGCTCGTCGTCCTCGAACAGCGGCTGCGCCCGGACGCCGCCGCGACACTCGGCTACTTCGCCGAGCAGCACGTGGCCACCAAGGTGATCTCCGGCGACAACGCGGTCTCGGTGGGCGCCGTCGCCGCGAAGCTGGGCCTGCCCCGGGCCGAACTCCCCCTCGACGCCCGCGCGCTGCCCGCGGACCGGCCCGAGCGGGCCCGGCAGGTGGCCGACGGCACCGTCTTCGGCCGGGTCAGCCCGCAGCAGAAGCAGGAGATGGTCGGCGACCTCCAGGCGGCCGGGCACACCGTGGCGATGACCGGGGACGGCGTCAACGACGTACTCGCGCTCAAGGACGCCGACATCGGCGTGTGCATGGGCTCGGGCTCGGAGGCGACCAAGGCCGTCGCCCAGATCGTGCTGCTGGACGACAGCTTCGCCACCCTGCCGTCGGTGGTCGCCGAGGGCCGCCGCGTCATCGGCAACATCGAGCGGGTCGCCACCCTGTTCCTCACCAAGACCGTCTACTCGGTCCTGCTGGCGCTGCTGGTCGTCTGCTGGCAGGTCCCCTACCCGTTCCTGCCCCGCCATCTGACCCTGCTGTCCTCGCTCACCATCGGCATCCCCGCCTTCTTCCTGGCCCTGGCGCCCAACCGGGAGCGCGCCAGGCCGCACTTCGTGCGGCGCGTGCTGCACTACGCGCTGCCGTCCGGACTCATCGCGAGCGCGGCCACCTTCGGCACCTATCTGCTGGCGCGGCACCACTACAGCGGGCCGGGCTCGCTGACCGCCGAGACCAGCGCGGCGACGCTGACGCTGTTCCTGGTCGCCATGTGGGTGCTGGCCATCGTGGCGCGGCCCTGGACCTGGTGGCGGGTGGTGCTGGTGCTGACGATGGGGGCGGCCTTCCTGGCCGTCCTGGCCGCACCGCCGCTGCAGCGCTTCTTCGCACTGCACCTGGTCGGTGCGGCGGTGCCCTGGACGGCGGTGGCGGTGGCCGCGCTGGCCGGTGTCCTGCTGGAGGTGGCGTGGCGCCGGGTGGCCGCGGCACTCCCCGGGTGAGGCGCCCCGCAGCTCTCCGGCCGGGACGCCCCGCGGTGCCCGCGGCCCTCCGGCCTCGGCCCGGGCCCGGGCCGCCCGGGTCAGCGCCGCGCCCGCGGGGTTCAGGACGGGCGGGCGCGGCACGCCGCCGGGCTCACGGCGCGCTGTCGGCCAGCCGGGTGCGCCCCTGCGCACGGGCGCAGTGCGCACAGCAGTAGTAGTGCCCCTCCGACTCCATGCCGTGCCCCAGGATGCGGCAGCCGCAGTTCTCGCACACGGGCGCCATCTTGTGCGCCGCGCACTCCAGGCAGTCGAAGACGTGCACCTGCCCCGCCGCACGGACTTCGAACGTGTGCGGGTAGTCGTTGTCGCAGACCTCGCAGACGGGCATGGGCTCTCCTTGGATCGGGTGCGGAAGCGAGCACATCGTTACCCCGCGAACCGCACCCCGGACCCCGTCTCAGTCGGCCGGGCGCACCCGTTGGAGGGGCGCACCGCACCACGACCACGGCTGCCGGAGGCCGCGGGCCGTCCGGCAGTCGGCGCGGTGCTCAGTCGAACCAGCGCGCCGCCGCGAGTTCCGCCGCCCGCTCGGGGTCCTCCAGCAGGGCGGTGACCTCGAACCGGCGGGGCCAGGCCCCGGCCGCCCAGGCCAGCGCGGAGGCCAGCCCCTCCAGAGTGGCCGCGTGCAGGGTGCCGTCGGGGGTGCGGCGCCAGTCCAGTTCGACGCCCGCGATCCGCAGCTCCTCGTGCTCGCGGTAGTGCTCCGGGGCGCCGGGCAGCAGCTCCCGTACGGCGGCGGGCACCTCGCGCTCGGTCCCCGCCTCCTCAGGTACCAGCCCGGCGGCCGCCTCCCCCGCCGACCGCACCTCCAGGAGCGCGGCCAGCTCCGCGGCGTACTGCGGCGCCACCGGCAGCAGCGGCCGCTCCCCCACCAGGGGGAGGGCGTCGGGCGCGTCCGCGACCAGCGCCTCGGCCGCGTCCACGACGACGGTGCCGCCCGCGCGCACCGCGCGCAGCTCCTCGGGCAGCGTGACCTCGGCGGGGTCCAGGCCCGCGGCGGCCAGCAGGGTGTGCAGCCCGTGGAGTTGGGCCGGGTCGACGGGACAGGCCGGGTCGGCCAACGCGCGCAGCAGCTCCGCCGGGCCGCCCGGCTCCGCGAGCAGGGCCGCGGCCGTCGTGCGGACGCCGAGCGCGCGCAGCACCCGCTCGTCGGTGACCTCCCCCGGGTCGGCCTCCTCGTACAGGCCGCGCAGCAGCGGATCGCCCCCGGCAGCGCGCAGCCCGGCCGGGCGGCGGCCGTCCAGGACCGGGTGGCCGCGCAGCCACCAGGCGGTGTACGGGCGGACGTCGGTGACCGTGCCGTCGCCCAGCCGCACCCGCACCGGGGCCGTCAGCGCGTCCCGCAGCGGCGGCCGGGCCAGCATCGCCAGGGCCTCGGGCCAGTGCGCGTCGTCCACCAGGTCCAGGTCGCGCACCGCGAGGAACTCGACCGCGACCGGCGGCACCGCCGGCGCGGCGTCACCGCCGTCCGCCGCCACCTGGTCCAGTACGTCCTCGCACCACACGTCCACGGCGTCCAGCAGCCCGGGGTCGTCCGGCTCCGGGTAGTCGCCCTCGCGGGGTTCGAAGCCGTCCGGGTCGAGCACCACGTCCTCGGCCCGCACCAGCGCGAAGTCCGCCTGGACCCCGACCGCCGTCAGCGGCTGCTCGCCCCAGCGCTCGGCGAGCTGTGCGTCGCACGCGGCCAGTTCGCCCTCGCGCAGCACCCGTGCGAACGCGGACCCGGGGTAGACCAGTTCGGCGGCGGGCGCGGGCTCGCCGTCCTCGTCGGGCAGGGCGAGCGCGCCCAGCCACGGCTCGTCGCCGGGCGCGAGGTGCGCGTCGCGGACGAGGCCGAGGACGGTCTCGGCGAGTTCCCCGGGATCCGGACCGGTGGCTTCCGCTCCGTCGTCCCACGCCTCCTCCGCCTCCAGCGAGCCGGCGACGGCGGCCCGCACCTGCGGGGTCGTCAGCACGGCCCGCGGGGTGGCGGGCGTGGCGCCCAGCTTCTCCAGCAGCGGGTGCACGGCGTCCGGGTGGGCGGCCTTCAACCCGAGCCGGGCCAGCCTCTCGGGAGGCACGGCGCCGTCCGGCTGCGGCAGCAGCACATGCCGCGGCCCGACCGCCGTGCGGCCGTCGGCCAGCGGCACCGGCAGCCCGGTCAGCCGCTCGGGGTCGACACCCGCGAGCGAGCTGTAGAGCCGCCACCACCAGTCCGGCTCCCGCTCGACACCGGTGAGCCGGTCCACGGCCTCGCCCAGCGGGACGCGCGGGACCTCCAGCACCCGCAGCTCGGTGCGGCGTTCGAGTCCGGCGGGCAGCAGTCCGGGGAACAGCTCGGCCAGCACCTCGACCGTCGCCGCGCCCGCGCCCTCGACGATCTCGGCGTCGCGGGGGCGCAGCGCGTACGGCTCGTCCGGGCCGGGAGCCTCCTCCAGCCCCTCCCCGGGCTCCTCCCCGGCGCCGCCGCGGGAGACGGCGCTCGCCAGGAACGGGACCTCCGGGAGCCGCTCCAGCACCAGCGCGCGCAGCTCGCCGTCCAACTCGCCCGCGCCCAGCGGCCCGGGCACCAGGTCCACGGTGCTGGTGGCCACCGGCCGCCAGTCGCGCAGCAGCGCGGCGTAGGCGTCGGCGGCGCGGGCCAGCAGGAAGCGGGTCAGCGGGCCGGGCGCCACATGGCGCCGGGTGGGCTCCAGCGGGAAGGAGGCCAGCAGCAGCGCCGGGAAGCCCAGCGGCTCGTCGGTGGGGGTCGGCGCGTGCAGGCACGCGGCGGTGCGCGGCTTGCGGGGCGCGCCCTCGGCGTCCACCGGCACCGCCCAGGTCACCGTCCAGCCGGGCCGGGCCCGCTCCTCCACCGGCCGGTCGGCCAGCAGCTCGGGCCCGGCCAGGCCGCTGTCGCCCGCCAGCCGCCACCGGGTGGCGCCTACGGCGGAGTCCTCGATCCGGACGTAGGGACCCTCCTGATGCCGGGTCAGGGTGCGGACCGGGCCGTCGCCGGTCTCGATGACGACCTCGGCGAGCCCGGGCAGTGCCAGCAGCAGCGCGTCGTCCACGGCGGCCAGCAGCCGCCGGGTCAGCGACTCGGCCGCCTCGTCCCGCAGCGGGAGCAGGACGGCGGTGTCGTAGCCCACCGGGACGACGGAGGCGTCGTACGGGGCGGGCAGCGGCAGCCGCAGCAGCGGCACCTGCCCCTCGCGCCGGTCGAGTTCGGCCGCGAGTCCGGGTTCGGCGGCGGCCGCCTGCCGGGTCAGCTCGCGTGCCTCGGCCAGCGACCAGCGCACGCCCTCGGCGGCGTCCGGCGCGGCGGCGCGGGTGACGACGGCGGGTTCGTCGCTGACCGCGAGTACGGCGGAGAAGCCGACACCGAAGCGGCCCACCGCGCCCTCGTCGGCGGTGTCCCGCTTGGCGGAGGCGCGCAGCGTCGAGAGCGACTCGACGCCCGCGGCGTCCAGCGGCTGCCCGGTGTTGGCGGCGATCAGCGTGCCGTCCGCCAGGACCAGCCGGAGCCGGCCGTCCGCTCCGGCACGGGCCGCGGCGTCCGCGGCGTTCTGCGCCAGTTCCACGACCAGCCGGTCCCGGTAGCCGCCCAGCGCCAGGTCCTGCTCGGCGTTGGCGTCCTCCCGGAACCGGGCCGCGGACGCCGTCCACGCGTCCAGCACGCTCCGGCGCAACCCCTCGGTTCCGAACGTGTCCCTCACGCCACCGGCCTCCTCGGCACTCGCATCCCGTCCCCTTGTCCCGCTCCCCCGCTCGCGGAGGGGCGGGCGGACCCGCCGCCCCCAGCGGCGAGAGGGAAGGTTACGGCACGCGGGCGCGGGCCCCGCTCCGCGTCAGCACTCCGGCCGCAGCCGCGGAGCTGCGGGAGACCGGCCGTCGGCCCGGCTGCCGACCGGCTGCCGACGGTGGTCCGGGAACGGCCCGGCACCGGCCCGGCCCCACGCCCGGGGACCGTACGGCGGAGCGGCGAGGGCCTGCCTCAGCCCTGCTCCCGCCGGGCGGGCGCGGACTCCTCCGGGGACGGGTCCGACTCACGGCCCAGACCGAAGGGGTCGCTCACGGTCTCGTCGACGACAGGGGGCGGCGGCTGGGGGGTGCGAGGCATGACAGCCGCCTCAGAGTGGCCGCCGCAGCCGAAGGCGAGGGAGACGACGTGGCCGTCGGCGGGGCTGTACTCGTTGGCGCAGACTCCGAACGCCTGCCGCAGCGAGCCCGCCAGCGGCACCAGGAAACCGCAGCTCACACAGTTGGCGGGGGCCGCCTGCGCCATCGGTGTCTTGGGGCCGTAGGACTCCTCCCAGCGGTCGGCCGCCGCGTGCAGCCCGTACCGGGAGAGCACCCGCGGGCGCTCCATGCCGATCTCCTCGGCGACCCCGCCGATGGTGGCGCGGAAAGGGCCCCGCGCTTCGGGCTGCTCGTCGGCGACGGGCGAGTCGGGCGGCGGCTCGTCCGCACCCGAGTAGCCGGGCTCCAGCCTCAGATCCTCGGCGTCGGTCGGCAACAGGTCGCCGGGGCCCAGGTCGCCGGGGCGCAGCCGCTCGCTCCAGGGCACCCACTCCGGGGCCAGCAGCGCGTCCGGGCCCGGCATCAGGACGGACTCGTCGACGGTGACGTTCTTGGCACGGGAGGCCCGCGCCACGGTCACCGCCCAGCGCCAGCCCCGGTAGCCGGGTTCCCGCGCCTCGAAGAGGTGGGTGACCACCCGGTCCGCGCCCGGGTCGGCGACGGCCTCCAGCCACGGCCCGACGGAACCGGGCGCCGCCGCTTCCTCGGCCGCGGCCCTGGCCTGCTCCACGGCCTCGGCACACAGTCTGTCGGGGGCGCGCCGGCTCCGCGCGCCACGGCTCGTACTCCGCGTCGCGGCACTCATGCAGCACTCACAAGAATCGTCTCTCCTACGCCGTCGCGCCGTTGTCGGCGTGCGCTGCCCGTACGGCCACGAGTGGAGGGGCGGGGTCGGGGACGGAGCGGCACCGGATGGCCGCTGCGACGTCCGCGCCCGCGCTCAAAGGCCCTACGGTGCGCACCGTTCACCCACGCTACCCCACGGGGTCACCCGAACAATCCGCAGCCAGCCTTCCCCGCACGCACCGGGGACGGCCACAGGAGCCGGGAGCGGCCCGGAAGCGGACCGCAGCCGGGCCGGGAGGCGGCCGGGAGGAAGGGGAGAAGCAGTGAGAAAGGGGGAACTGAACGGCGTGTTTCGGGGCACACTGACGGCGTGCCTGTCGACAAGCCCGGCAAACCCCGCACACGCGGCGAACCCAGCGTCATGGGACGGGCGGCGCGCGCGCTGCGCCGCCCCCCGGCCGCGCTGGCCCGCCGCGTCCGGAGCGCCACGCACGCGGAGGGCGCGGGTGAATCCGGACTCGGCAAACTGATCGAACTGCACGCGGTCAACTCCGCGGGCGACATGCTCATCACCGTGGCGCTCGCCTCCACCGTCTTCTTCTCGGTCCCCACCGGCGAGGCCCGCGGACGGGTGGCGCTGTACCTGGCGGTGACGATGGCGCCGTTCGCGCTCCTCGCACCGGTGATCGGCCCGCTGCTGGACCGCGTCCCGCACGGGCGGCGCGCCGCGATGGCCGCGGCGATGCTGGCCAGGGCCCTGCTGGCGCTGACCATGGCGGGCGCCGTGGCGACCGGCGGGCTGGAGCTCTATCCGGCGGCGCTGGGGGTGCTGGTCTCCTCCAAGGCGTACGGGGTCATCCGCTCCGCCGTGGTGCCGCGGCTGCTCCCCCCGCGGATCTCCCTGGTCAAGGCCAACTCCCGGGTGACACTGGCCGGGTTGCTCGCCACCGGTCTGGCGGCACCGGCCGGCGCCGGGCTGCATCTGCTGGGCGAGCGGTGGCCGCTGTACGCCGCCTGCGCGGTGTTCCTCGCCGGGACCTTCCTGTCCTTCTCGCTCGCCCCCAAGGTCGACTCCGCGAAGGGCGAACGCCCGGCGCGGCTGGCCCCCGCGGCCGCGGTACTGCCCGTGCCCGGCGGCGCACCGGGGGGACACCGGTCCCCGGCACAGCTACCGCCCGGCCCTGAGCAGTCCGGCCCGGAGCAGCCCGCCGCAGAGCGGCCCGGCCAGGAGCGACCCGGTTCGGAGCGGTCGGAGCGGTCGGAGCGGTCCGGTTCGGAGCAGCGGTCGCGTCCCGGGCTGCGCACCGTCGGCGCCTCGGTGCTCAGCGCCCTGTTCGCGAACTCCGCGCTGCGCGCCCTCTCGGGGTTCCTCACCTTCTTCCTCGCCTTCCTGCTCCGCGAGCACCCGTTCGACGGACTCGGAGCCGCCGTCTCGCTCGGCCTGGCCGGGGTCGCGGCGGGCGGCGGCAACGCGCTGGGTACCGCCATCGGCGCCTGGCTGCGGGCCCGCGGCCCCGAGGTGATCATCACCTGCGTACTGTTCTGCGCCCTCGCGGCAGCGGTCGCCGCCGCCGCGCTGTACGGCACCGTCACGGTGACGCTCCTCGCCGCCACCGCCGGGATCGTGCAGGCCCTCGGCAAACTGTCGCTGGACGCGCTCATCCAGCGCGACGTCCCCGAGGAGGTCCGCACCTCGGCCTTCGCCCGCTCCGAGACGCTGATGCAGATGTCCTGGGTCGTCGGCGGCGCGCTGGCCATGGCGCTGCCGCTGGTCGGATGGCTGGGGATGACGGTCGCGGCCGCCGTGGTCGCCACCGGGGTGCTCACCGCCGTCCGCGGACTGCTGGGCGCGGCCCGGCGCGGAGCGGCCCGCCCGCGGGTCGCCTGACGCACCCGGCGCGCCGTTCCGGAGGGGCGCCGGACCCGGACCGGGCCGGAAGCCGCCCCGCCCCGTCCGGAAGGTGCCCGGCGCCCGCGCCCGGACACGCCGTCCGCACGACGCGCGCGGCACGCCGTACCCCCACGTCGCACAGCGGTACGGGCCCGATAGCCTGCCCGCATGAGCAAGCTCGCGCGGCAGGGCCGCATGTCGTCACAGTCGCCGCGGGGTGTACGCACCGCCGCCGCCCTCGGTGCCGCCTCGCTCGGCCTCGTCGCCCTCAGCGGGTGCGAGCAGCCGCGCCCGATGGCCACCGCGACGGTCGGCGGTGACTCGGTCTCCGCCGAGGCCTCCTGCTACAACGACGGGAAGACCATCCCGAAGGACGAGCTGCGCAAGTGCCTGAGCGAGGCACCCAGCAAGACGATCTCCGTCGACGCGGCCGAGAAGGTCCGGCTCGGCGTTCCCCCGGAGACGGCCGACGCCGGCTGGCAGATCTTCGCCGACGGCGAGCCGATGCTCTCCGAGACGCTGAAGAAGACCTACTACTCCTTCGTCGGCGAGGTGTTCTTCCAGCCGCGGTCCCAGCAGCCGGGTGAGAAGCCCTCGGGCCCGAAGAAGAGCATCAATCTGACCCTGGTGCAGACCTCCGGCGGCGACTTCAAGGGCGTCTGGCACTTCACCCTGAAGAACACGGCGGGCGAGTAGGCGGCCGTCCCCGCCCGACCGCCCCGGAAGGCCACCGAAGCCGCTCCGGGGCGCGGCTCACGGCGATCCATCCACCCAGGAGGCGGTGCAGTGCTGTCGGCGTTGTCGGCGTACCGGCGTGTGCTGGTGGTCGCGGCGGTCCCGGCGGAACGCGAGGCCGTCCTCGCCGCCACCGGGGACGCCCCGCAGCTCGACGTGCTCGCCGGCGGGGTGGGCCCGGCCGCGGCCGCTGCGGCGACCGCGACCGCGCTGGTGACCGCCGCCGAACGGGCGCACCCCTACGACCTGGTGGTGTCCACCGGTATCGGCGGCGGCTTCGCCGCGAACGGCGTGCAGGTCGGTGACACCGTGCTCGCCGACCGCATCGTCGCAGCCGACCTGGGCGCCCGGACCCCGGACGGCTTCGCCTCGGTGGCGGAGCTGGGGTTCGGCACCGCCGAGCACACCCCGCCCCCGCATCCGGTGCGGGCTGCGGCCGAGGCGACCGGGGCCCGCACCGGTGCCGTGCTCAGCGTCTCCACGGTCACCGGCACCCGGGAGCGCACCGAGGAGCTGCTGGCCCGGCATCCGGACGCGGCCGCGGAAGCGATGGAGGGCTTCGGCGTCGCACAGGCCGCGGCGGCGCACGCGGCGGCCCGCGGCACCGCGCTGCCGGTGCTCGAACTCCGTACCGTCTCCAACGCCGTCGGCCCCCGGGACCGGGCGGCCTGGCGCATCCCGGACGCGCTGGCGGCGCTCACCGCCGCATTCGGCAAGCTGGTCGCCTAGCACCGCACCGCAGCACTCCCGGCACCGCCCAGGCCGGCTCCCGGCACCGCACAGAAGGGCTTCCCCATGGACACGAACGCCACAGCAGCGCCGCTCTCCCTCGCCTTCTCGCCCTGCCCCAACGACACGTTCGTCTTCGACGCCTGGGTGCACGGGCGGGTGCCGGACGCGATGCCGCCCGAGGTGACGTTCGCGGACATCGACGTCACCAACGGCATGGCCGAGCGGGGCGAGCTGGACGCGCTGAAGGTCTCCTACGCGGTCCTGCCCTGGGTGTTGGAGGAGTACGCGCTGCTGCCCTGCGGCGGGGCGCTGGGCCGGGGCTGCGGGCCGCTCGTGCTCACCCGGCCCGGAGCCGCGGGCGGCGGCACGGCGGACGACGACGCAGTGGGCGACGGCGCGGTGGGCGCCGCGACGCTGAGCGGCAGACGGGTGGCGGTGCCGAGCGAGCGGTCGACGGCGTATCTGCTCTTCCGGCTGTGGGCCGCGGCCGAGGTGCCCGGCGGCGTGGGCGAGATCGTGGTGCTGCCGTTCCACGAGATCATGCCCGCGGTGCGGGACGGCAAGGTGGACGCGGGCCTGGTCATCCACGAGGCCCGGTTCACCTACCAGGACTACGGGCTGCACAGCCTCGCCGACCTGGGCGAGCACTGGGAGGCCACGACCGGGCTGCCGATCCCGCTGGGCGCGATCATCGCGAAGCGGTCGCTGGGCGCGCCGACGCTGCGCGCGCTGGCCGCGACGATCAGCGCCTCGGTGCGGGCGGCCTGGCAGGACCCCGCCGCCTCCCGGCCGTATGTGCTGGAGCACGCGCAGGAGATGGACCCGGCGGTGGCCGAGCAGCACATCGGCCTGTACGTCAACGAGTTCACCGCGGAACTGGGCCCGGACGGCTACGCCGCCGTGCGCGGGCTGCTCGAACGGGCAGCGGCCGAAGGCCTCGTACCGTCCGTGGCACCGGAGGCACTGGCCTTCCCGTGAAGCGGTTCGGCGGGACGGTGCCGCGGAGCGGTCCCAGGCCGTTCCGCGCTCCCAGGCCGTTCCGCGGAGCCAGGCCGTTCCGTGGGGCCAGGCCGCGAAGCCGACGCGGGCCGGGCGCGGGGTCCGCGCCCGGCAGGTCCCCGCACGGGACCGTCCGGGGCCGCCGGGTCAGACGTCGAGCTGGTCGGCGACCGCGCGCAGCATGCCCGCGATCTTCCGGCCGTGCTGCTTGTCGGGGTAGCGGCCGCGCTCCAGCGACTGCGAGACGCCGTCCAGCAGCGTCGTCAGGTCCTGCACGATGGAGGCCAGTTCGTCCGGCTTGCGGCGCTGCGCCGCCGCCACGGAGGGTGCCGGGTCCAGCAGGGTGACGGAGAGCGCCTGGTCGCCGCGCTGCCCGGCGACGACGCCGAACTCCACCCGCTGACCCGGTTTGAGCACCTCGACGCCGTCCGGGAGCACCGACGAGTGCACGAAGACGTCGTCGCCGTCGTCGCGGGAGAGAAAGCCGAAGCCCTTCTCGCTGTTGAACCACTTGACCTTGCCGGTAGGCACGTCTGTCCTCGTCCTCGTACTCGTCCGGATGCACCGGGCTGCGGCTGCTGGAAACTGGCTGGTCCTGCTGCGTCGGGGCGGTGTCCACGCCCCGAGATCTTCCCCGTACCCGACCCCCGATCCCCCGGAACAGCAGTCGGGCGGGCCGTAGGACCCGCCGCCACCAAGGTTAATGGCCCGGGGCACCGTGGCAAGGTGCCACCGGAGGCGGGGTGCCGTCGGGTGGCTCCCGGCCGGGATGGCTCCGGGCGGCCCGAGTGCCCGCTGGGTGGGCACTCGCTCCCGGACCTACCCTGTGTGGGTGAACACTGAAACTCCGGCCGCCGGTGATCTTCTCGTGCGTATCGGCGGAATCGTCTTTCTCGTCGGCGCGGTGGCCACCCTGGTCACGGTCGCCCCGCTGTTCCTGGGCACCGACCCGTTCCCGGCGCCCGCGTACTTCGTCTGCATGCTGATGGGCCTCGGGTTCCTGCTGGCGGCCGCCGGGGTGGTACGCACTGCGGTCGCACAGCGGCGCCGGGCCGCACGGCACGTCTGACACCGCGGGGGCATACCGCACGGCACCTCCGACATCGGCACACCGATCGGCACACCGCCGGGCGGCGGCAGCGCGCCGGGCCGCGTCAGCTCAGGTGCCCGGCGCCCGAGGGGTGCGGCGATCGGCCGCCGGGCGCCTCCCCGCGGGTGAACGCGGCGAGCCAGGACGGGAAGCCCCTCAGGTCCGGCAGCACCACGTCGGCGCCCGCCGCGGCCAGCTCGGCCTCGGGGCAGGGCCCGGTGGCGACCGCCACGGACCGCGCGCCCGCCGTCCGCGCGCCCCGCACATCGCCCACGTGGTCGCCCACATAGGCGGCGGCCCCGTGCGCGGTCAGCGCCTCCGCCTTGCCCTCCGCCCACAGCTCGCCGACCAGCACGTCGGGGGCGAGGCCGAGGTGGTCCAGGTGCAGCGCGGCGCTGGGCCGGTGCTTGGCGGTGACGACCAGCGTGCGCCCGCCCGCGGCCCGTACGGCGTCGAGCGCCGCGCGGGCGCCCGGCAGCGCGGTGGTCGGCGCGATGGCGTGGTCCGGGTAGAGGGCGCGGTAGCGCGCCGCCATCGCCGGGATCTCCTCCTCGGGGAACCAGTACGCCAGCTCCTGGGCGAGCGGCGGGCCGAGCCGGGTGACGACCAGGTCCGCGTCGATGCGCACGCCCGTCTCGGCCGCCAGCCGCCGCCAGGTGGCGTGGATGCCGGGGCGGGAGTCGATCAGCGTCATGTCGAGATCGAAGCCCACGGTGGGGCCGGTCCCGGTGTGCGGCGGCGCCGGGGCGGGTGGCGGGACGGGCGTATCCATACGGTCATTGTGCCCGGCGCGCGGCCCCGCGCTCGGACCCGCCCCTCGTCCACGACTGCCCGACCCCGGCCCTCGGGGGGGGGCGGCGCGGCCGGGTCCGTCCGACGCGGCGCCGGCCGTGGCCTGCCGGCCGGCGGCTCACGGCCCGCGGCTCACGGCCGATGACTCACGGCCGACGACTCACGACGAGGCAGGGGACTTGCTGGCCGTGGTGACCTGGCAGGAGTAGACGAACCGCTGGTTGTTGGAGTACGAGGCGTGCACCGAGACCGTGCGGTCGGCAGCGCCGCGCACCGTCACGGTCTTGAAGCTGGTGCCGACGGTGCGGGTCGCGATCGTGGAGCTGGGCGAGGAGCCCACCTTGAACCGGACGCTGAAGCTGTAGCGGAACGCCTGGTCTGCGGAGGCGTTCTGGATCTTCACCTGGTAGGTGATCCGGCCGCTCGACCGGGAGTAGTCGCAGCTCTCGCCGTCGACCTCGCCGATCGCGCTCGGGTTGTAGGTCGGCGGCGCGGACACGGTGGGCGTGGGGCTGCTGCCGCCGGTCAGGCCACCGGAGTCGGACCCGCTGCCGGAGCCTCCGCTGTAGCCGCCGCCCGAGCTGAGTCCGGGGCTGCCGGAGGGCGAGGGGAACGAGGGCGCGGACGGCGCCGACGGCACGTCGTCCAGATCCCCCAGGCCGCCGAACGCCTTGTCCTTCGGGTCGTCGGCGCAGCCCGCGAGGACGGCCGTACAGGCAAGGACGAGACTGGCGGCGCCGATGGCGCGGCGTGTACGCATGTGATCCCCCGGTGTGCGTGAGCGCGTGGACTGGACAGCCCCGTCCAAGCTTGTACTGGAACACCGTGCTGCCGTCATGGCCGTTGCGAGTTCATGACAGTCTCGGTGCACTGGGGCGGAAGAGTAACCGACGGGGAACGCCTCGGGCTCTCCTGCCGCCCAGGGACTTCCGCGCCCGGGCACCTTGGGTATTTTGGGCGTTCAGAGCTCAGCTCGGCCGACGCTTCACACACGTCGGCCGACGCTTCACACACGGGGGAACGATGAGTCAGCCCTGGCCGCCGCAACAGCCCATGCAGCCGATGCCGCCCGCGCCGTCCATGCAGCCGATGCAACCCATGCAGCCCGGCTATCCGTACCACCCCGGCGGGCCCGGCTTCCCGCCGCAGCGCAGCGGCAGCGGGGTCAAGGCGTTCCTGTTCGGCTGGCTCATCTCCGGCGCCGGAGCGACGGTGTTCGCCGTGCTGCTCCTCGCCAGCTACGAGGACCTCTCGAAGGTCGGCCTGCGGATCATGTACGTGGTCTTCGCGCTGGGGCTCGCCCTGCTCGTGGGCGGCGTGGCCGGCAAGGTGGGCGGGCCCAACCCCGCCGCGTACGTGGTCCCGTCCCTGTTCGCCATGGCCGCGGTCTTCCTGGGCACCACCAACGGCTTCGTGTTCGTGATCCTCAACGCGGGCGGCAGCGAGGTGTTCGAGTCGATGATGGAGAACGAGCCCGGCGCCCCGGCCGAGTTCTGGTGGAAGGGCCTCAAGGGCGGCATCGCGCTGCTCGGGCTCGCCGCCGCCGGGGGCGGCACCTTCGGGATGGCGTCCCTCGTCGGCCGGCGCCGCTGAACGGCCCGCCGCGCGCACACGTCCCCGAACCGCGGGCCGCCCCACCTCCGGAACGCCCCCGCGGGCGGCCGGGGTGGTGCTGGCAACACCCCACCGCCGGGTCCCAGCGCCCTCGTACGCCGCCTCCCCCGCTGGTTGCCTGATCTCCGGGCGGGCGACGGACCCGCCGGACGGCCGACTCGGGCGGCCGCAGGACAAGGGGGACGGACGATGCGCATCCGTACACGGACGACTCGCAGGGGGACCGCCGCGCTGACGGCGGCGGTACTCGTCGGGCTTGCCGGGGCCCAGTACGCGGATGCCGCCGGCACCGGGGACGGGCCGGACCGGCGGCACGGCGGCGACCGGCCGGGCACCAGCCGCACAGTGCTGCGGCACGACGTGGCGGCCGTCCGCACGGCGGGCGGCGGCAAGGTCAAGGTGCTGGCCGAGGTGCGCGACGGCCGCACCAGGGTGCGGGCCCGCGCCGGTTCCGGCAGGCCCGTACCGTGGAACGCCCGCTTCCGCGCGGCCAGCACCACCAAGACCTTCACCTCCGTGGTCCTGCTCCAACTCGCCGACGAGGGGAAGCTGTCGCTGGACGACACGGTGGAGAAGTGGCTGCCGGGCACGGTCGCGGGGAACGGCAACGACGGGTCCCGGATCACGGTCCGCGACCTGCTGCGGCAGACGAGCGGGCTGTACGACTACGTCGAGGATCCGGAACTGGCCGGGGTGCTGCGGGACTTCGACACCCACCGCTACGACGCCACCCCGGCGGCCTCCTACGTGGCCGTCGCGATGCGCCACCGGCCACTGTTCACCCCGCGCCCCGGCGGCACCCCGCGCTGGGCGTACTCGAACACCAACTACCTGCTGGCCGGGCTGATCGCCGAGAAGGCGGGCGGGCTCCCCTGGCGGGAGCAGGTCGAGCACCGCGTGATCGCGCCGCTGGGTCTCCGCGGCACCCGGGTCACCGGTGCGAACCCGTTCCTGCCGGGCCCGCACACCCGGGTCACCCTGCCGATTCCGGGCAAGGACGGCAAGCCGCTCGACGTGACCGAGCACAGCCTCCAGAACGGCGCCGACTCCGCCGTCATCAGCACCACCCGGGACCTCGACACCTTCTTCCGTGCCCTGATGACCGGCAAGCTGCTGCCCCGGGACCGGCTCGCCCAGATGAAGGAGACGGTGGAGCGGACCGACGACCCCGAGGACCGCGCCGCCTGGCCCGAGGGCGGCTACGGCCTGGGCCTGCGCGACAACCCGCTCTCCTGCGGGGGACGTTACCGGCACCACGAGGGCGACGGCTTCGGCTCCTACACCCGCACCGGGGTCACCGAGGACGGCCGCCGCGCGGTCACCGTCTCGATCACCAGCAACGGCGGCCTCCCCGACCAGGAACGGCTCAACACCGCCACCCGGAAGCTGGTCGACCACGCCCTGTGCGGCACGGACGGCTGACCGACGGCGCGGTCACCCCGCGGGGCGGCTGTCCTGCTCCGCGGGCCAGGGCAGCCGCCCCGCAGGCTCGGCCCTCCGCGCCCGGCGCGCGGGGCTCTCACTCCGGTACCGACCGCCGGGCGCGCCACACCAGATAGAGGGCACTGGCCACCGCCGCCAGGCGCAGCAGCACCGGAAAGGCGTCACCGATCGCACCGCTCAGGGCCTCGCTGCCCTCGGCGAGCGGTTCGCCCCACCGGCCGTCAGCGCGGCCCCACAGCCACACCCCCGTACCGGCCACCACCAGGCCGGGCATGCCCAGAGCAGCCCACTTGCCCTCGTTGCCGCTCAGCTTGGGCGACCACCAGGCCGCCAGCCATCCCAGGGCCAGCGGGATCAGGGAACCGAGCACGGCGCCCGCCACCAGCAGCACCACAGCGGCCCACTCGACCACTCCGCCCCGCCCGGGGCCGCCCTTGCCGCGCAGCCGCCGCCCCAGCAGCACGGCCACGCCCAGCCCGGGAGTGGTCGCCGGAGCCGGCTCGGCGGGCGGAGCACCCTGCGGGGCCACCGGGACCTGCCCGGCCGGCGCGGGCGCGCCCGGCGCCTCCGGGGCGTCCCCCGGCGGGGGCTTGAGGACCTCCGGCAGTTCGATCCCGCCGACGAAGCCGGGCACCGGCTCCCCGGCCGCCACGGCGTTGGTGCCGCCGGGACCGGTGCCGAACGGGCTGGGGTCGACCCGCCACCAGTCGGGGTCGGAGTCCTCGGGACCCAGTTCGTCGAGGCTCGCGAGGTGCGGCGAGGAGGCGCCGAACGCGGCGGTGGGGGTTCCGCCGCCGGTGCGCTGGGCGGGCAGCGAGGGCGCCGACGGCTCCGCTCCGGAGGTCCGCGGCACCTGCGGGCCCGCGCCGCTCCCGCCGTCCGCCGCCGCCTCGGACGGCGTCGGCGCCGCGGGCCGGGGGACCTCACCGCCGTTCGCGGAGGCCACCACGTCCTCGGGGCGGCCGAACCGGTCCAGGATCTTCCGCACGGCGGCCTTGGTCACCGCGCCGCCCTCCGCGGCCCGCGCCCGGTCGATCTCGCCGCGCAAACCGCCGACGAGCTTGGCCCGTTCGGCAGCGGTCATCCGCGTACTGTGCGCCAGGTCCCCGACCCGGCTCAGATAGTCGAAGACAAGCTGATCGCTCTCGATCCCCACCAAGTCCCCGCAGCCCACTAGCCCTTCAAGCCTTCCAGCCCTCCGCACAGACGGTACCGCGCGAACCCGCCCGGAAGGGAGTACCGACCGGTGCGGCGCCCGCCGTTCGGCGGAACGTCCCGCTCCGGTCCGAGGACGCGTTTCCGGGCGCCCGCAGCCCGCACTCCGGCAGCGGTGCCCCGCCTGGCGGCCACCGCGCAGCGCCCCGGCACCCCCGGCGCCCCTCAGCACGTCGCACCCCGGGTACCCGGTCGGCGGAGCCGCGGCGGAACGGGCGCTTCTGGGGCGACACGCGAAGGGGCGCGCCCCGGGAGGCGACACGCGAAGGGGCGCGCCCCCGGAGGGGACTCCGGGGCGGGACTCCGCGCTCCGGGAGCGACCCGCCGAGGGGCGCTCCGGGACGGGTGCCGGGCGGGCGCTCGAGGCAGGGGTGCCGCCGCGTGCCGCTACCGTGGGGAGGATGAGCAGTGAGCACAACGGGGGCTCTTCCTCACAGCCGGACGCAGCTCCGGGAGCGTCAGCGTCGTCCGGGCCCCGCACCCTCGCGGAGGACCTCCGCGCACGGGACGACAGCGCGCTCGCCGCGCTGCTGCGTGCCCGCCCCGACCTCCTCTCCCCCGTTCCGGGCGACCTCACCCAGCTCGCCACCCGGGCGGGTACCCGCGCCTCCGTCGTCCGCGCGTTGGAGCACCTGGACCGGTTCACGCTGCAGACGGCCGAAGCGCTGGCGGTAGCCCCCGGCGCTACCCCGCCGCACGGGGCGGTGCCCCAGGAGGGCGCGGCCGCGGCCGAGGCGGCGCTGGCCCGGCTGCTCCCCGGCGCGGAGGCGGCCGCACGGCTGCGCCCGGCGCTCGCCGAGCTGCGGGCCCGCGCCCTGGTGTGGGGCCCTCCGGAGCGGCCGCGGCTCGTCCGCACCGCACGGGAACTGCTCACCTCGCCCTCCCCCACCGGCCTGGGACCCACGCTCGCGGAGGCGGTGGCGGCGGCCGGACCGGCCAAGCCCGCGCCCTCCCGACTGCAGGAGATGCTGGCCGCGGCGGGACTGCCGGGCACGCACGACCCGGTCAGCGCGCTGGCCGCGCTGACGGCGCTGTTCGACGACCCCGACCGGATGACCGAGCTGCTCGCCGGGGCCCCCGAGGGGGCCGAGGCAGTGCTGCGGAAGCTGGAGTGGGGGCCGCCCTACGGCACGATCGACCTGGAGGCACCGCCACCGTCGGTCCGCTGGCTGCTGGACCGCGCCCTGCTGGTGCCGACCGGCGCCGAGCCGGGCGGCGGCTCCGGGGCGCCCGGCAGTGTCGTCCTGCCCCGGGAGGTCGCCCTGCACCTGCGCGGCGGCCGGGCGCACCGGGTGCTGGAGCCGACCGCGCCGCAGGTCGAGGTGGCGCGCACCTACGAGCCGACGACCGTGGACGCCACGGCGGCCGGGCAGGCGATGACCGCGGTGGCGACCGTCGAGGAGCTGTTGGGGCTCTGGGAGGCGGAGCCGCCGCCGGTGCTGCGCGCGGGCGGACTGGGCGTCCGCGACCTGAAGCGGACCGCCGCCGCGCTGGATGTGTCCGAACCGGCTGCCGCGGGCTGGATCGAGCTGGCGTACGTGGCCGGGCTGGTGGCCTCGGACGACGAGGCCGACGAGGTGTACGCGCCGACCCCCGCCTACGACGAGTGGCTCCGCGCCGCGCCCGCCGAGCGGTGGGCGGCACTCGCCGCGGCCTGGTACGCGGCGACCCGCACGGCCGGGCTGGTGGGCGAGCGGGACCCGCGGGGCCGGAACCTGGCGCCACTGGGGCCCGGACTGGACCGCGGCCCCGCCCCCGAGGTGCGGCAGCGCGCCCTCGCGCGGCTCGCCGAGCTGGCGCCCGGATCGGCCCCGGACCGGGACACGCTGCGCGACCGGCTGCGCTGGGAACGCCCTCTGCTCGGCAACCGGGCGGCGGCCCGCGCGGCCCAGCCCGCCGGACAGCCGTCGGGGCAGCCACCGGGGCAGCCTCCGGGGGCGGCGGCGGCCGGAGCGGGCGAGGGCGACGGCGGCCGGCAGTTGCGGTCCCGGCTGCTGGACTGGGCCCTGGACGAGGCGGAGACCCTGGGGGTGACCGGCCGGGGCGCCCTCGCCTCCTACGTACGCCCCCTGCTGGTCGCGGAACAGGACGGCGGGGCGGCGCACCGCGCGCCCGGAGCCACCGACGAGGCCGTACGGGCCGTCGCCGCGAAGCTCGCCCCGCACCTCCCCGAACCCCTGACCGAGGTCCTGCTGCAGGCGGACCTGACCGCCGTGGCGCCCGGGCCGCTGGAGCGCGAGCTGGCGGCGTTCCTGGCCGTGCTGGCGGACGTGGAGTCCAAGGGCGGCGCCACGGTCTACCGCTTCACGCCCGGTTCGGTGCGCCGCGCCCTGGACACCGGACGCACCGCCGCCGACCTGCACACCTTCCTCGCCCAGCACTCCAGTACGCCGGTGCCACAACCGCTGACCTACCTGGTCGACGACGTGGCCCGCCGCCACGGACAGGTCCGGGTGGGGGCCGCCTCCTCGTACGTACGCTGCGACGACGACGCCCTGCTCACCGAACTCCTCGCCGACCGCCGCTCGGCACCGCTGCGGCTGCGCAGGCTCGCCCCCACGGTGCTGGCCTCGCCCGCGCCGCCGGACCAGCTCCTGGCCAGACTGCGGGAGGCGGGATACGCACCCGCGGCCGAGTCCGCCGAGGGCGATGTGCTCCTGGCGCGCCCGGACGCGCACCGCGCACCGCCCCGCACCCCGCCCGAGCCGGTGCCGGAGGGCCCGCCCCCGCCCGACGGGTCGCTGCTGGCGGCCGCCGTCCGCGCCGTCCGGGCCGGCGACCACGCCGCCACCCTGGCCCACAAGCCGAAGGCCCCCACCACCGCACCGCCCGAGGGCGGCCCGCCACGCACGGTCATGGCCGAGACCCTCGCCACGATGCAGTCCGCCACCCTCTCCGGCACCCCGGTGTGGATCGGCTACGTCAACGCCGACGGCGCCGCCTCGCAGCGCGTCATCGCCCCCGTGAAGGTCGAGGGCGGCTTCGTCACCGGCTACGACCACACCGCGGAGGAGGTCCGCACCTACCCCCTGCACCGCATCACCGGTGTCGCGGAGGTGGCGGAGGGCTGACCGCCACTCGGCGGCGGGGCAGGGGCCGGCACGGGCTTCCCGCGTCCGGCGGGTGAGGCCGCGTCCGGCGGGTGAGGTGCGCAGCACAGGCGGGTGAGGTGCGCCGCACAGTGGGACCGGACCGTGGCCGGGCTGAGCCCCATGGACGTTCGGCCCGCAGAACCGGAACGTCGAAAGGGTGACGCGTGAACGGTGGCCCTGATCGTGCAGGCGATCAAGTGCGGTACACATACTAAGCTCCGTGCCACCCGAGCCACGTTCGCGGAGCACACGGCCTAGACGACTGGCGCTCGGCCCTCAATGGCTGGCGGTCGATGACCGGATATGCCGCCTGCCTGGACATCACGCGGTCAAGGGGGGATGCGAGTGCTTCCAGCGAAGGGCCGGTTCTTCCCCTCCGAGCCAGTACGACCGTTGGTCGTTGGTGATCTGCTTGCCGCCGATCCAGTAAGCGTGTGCGTCCCGCGTAACCGCCATGCGGACAGAGGTGATGTCGGGCTCTCCTGCCTGCTGCCAGGCGATGATCGTCTCTTCGATGGCGTCCCAGATGGCGACCGGGCCGCCCTGTCGGACGTTCCACTGGTCCCCGTCGGCAGTAAGGGCTGCGAACGCCTCCCGGCCGGTATCGAACAGATAAACCGTCTCTCGGCTGTCGCTGATCGCACGGACTAGCTGGGCGCCCGGGGCGGCGAGCTGGGCCAGGAAGGCGGGCATCCAGTCGTTCAGCGTGTCCGGGGACAGGCTGGCCTTCCGCTCGGTGTCGGCGTACGCGGCACGGGCCGCAAGGTCCCCTGAGAGCGGGACCACCGCCTCCGCGCGGGCGGGCATGAAGGAGGTACGGCCGATGATGCGTCCCTCCGCTGTCCCGTCGTCCTTCACTGTGAGCTTGGCCAGTCCGGTGCCGTAGGACCAAGAGCTGGGGCCGAGGGTGGCCAGGATGATGCCGCCGGGTTTGGTCTGCCTCACCCACGAATACGGGATACGGCGGAGTGCGCACGTGGCAATGGTGCGGTCGTAGGGTGCCCGGTGGGGGTGGCCCAGGAGCCCGTCCCCGGTGACGGTCCAGGTGGAGTATCCGGTGGCTTCCAGGGCATCGTCCGCCCGCCGTGCCACCTCGGGGTCCACTTCCACACTGGTGATGTTGTCCTCCCCCAGGCGGTGGCACAGCAGGGCTGTGGAGTAGCCGGTCCCGGTGCCGATTTCCAGGACGGTCATGTCCTCTTCCACGTCCAGGGCTTCGTTCATCCCGACCACGGTTGCGGGCATCGTGGAGGAGGAGGTGGGGAAGCCGGTCTGCGGTCCGTCTGCGGTGTCGGCCGTTACGTGGTCGTCCAGCTGGGTCACCCACGTTTCGTTCCGGTAGACGAGAGCCAGCCACTCCTCCTCGTTCGTGTCCGGGCTGATGGGTGTGTAGCGGAGGTGGCCGTCAGGGCCGGGAGCGTCCTTGAAGAAGAACCGGAGGAACTGTTCCCGGGGCACCTCTTCGACTGCCTTTCGCCACGCGGCGGTCTTCAGGACACCTCCCTGTTCCAGGAGGTCCGCCAGGCCGTGGCGGAGGGTGGTGGAGTCGGGACGGGTCACGTTGTGGCTCCTTGCTCCAAGAGATCAGCGAACGCGGCGGCGATGGGTAGTCCGGTCTCGTCTTCGAGCCAACCCCATTGGCCGTTCGGGTTCAGCTCCAGCCAGTGGAGGTCATCGTCACGGGTGATGCAGAGGTCGTAGCTGCCGGAGGCCAGGCCGAAGTGGTCAAGGTGCGCGGTCAGGGCCTTTTCCACTGCGGCGGGGAGGGTCATGGGGGTGTAGGTCAAGGCGCTGTAGTCCGCGCGCCAGTCCAACAGGTCGGAGTCGATACGGACGGCGAACACCTTCTGGCCGACCACGACCACCCGCACGTCCGCGACCTTGGGTACCTGGGCCTGGAAAAGGTGGGGTACCACGGTCACCCTCTCGTCCACGTCATCGACCGAAACTGGTTCGGTCCACGTGGTCAGACCCACACCGTTGGTCCGGCGGTAGGGGGTCCAGCGAAGCGTCTTGAAGACAACCGGGGCGTGTTCGGTGATGAAGGACCGGATGGCCTCCAGGTCGTTGGAGATCAGAGTGGGCGGGACCACGAGGCCCAGGCGTTGGGCAACGGCCAGTTGAAGGGGCTTGTGTTCGGCGGCACGGTTGCTCAGGGGGTGATTGACGTAGCGGCAGTTCGGCAGGGCGTAAAGCGTCCCGCCGAGTCCGTGGCGGACGTGGGCCTCCGCGTACCGAGCGTCTTGGGCGTCCAGATGCTCAAAATGGGGCCAGGTGGGACGGCGCCAGTACATGGCCCGCACCCCCTCCAGGTTGGCGATTCTGGAAGGGGTACGGAGAGTGCCGGCCGGGGTGGCCGAACCGGCGCCGAACCGGGCGGAGAGCGTAAGACGGTCGCCTGTCTCGGAAGGGTCGAACCGCACGACGGGGACACCGCGCTTGTTGAGTTCAGCAATCACCATGTCCGCGGTCACGTCGTCCACTTCGGTGACGACCGCGACCGGTTCAGCGCCGCTCATCAGTCCTGCTCGTCGTCCTGGTCGTGGTCGGTGTCGTTGCGGCTGTCCAGGTTGGTGGACTGCGGGCTGGTCTCGGTGCCCTTGGCAGTGCCGTGCTTGCCCATCTCCACGACGCCGCCGCGCTCGTCACGGAAGACGGTGACCTGGGTTGCGGGGTCCAGTTCGGCAGTGGCGTACCCGGGCTGGTAGGTACTCGGGTAGGGGCGCATGCGAGTGATGCCCCAGGGGATGAGGGGACGATCCAAGGCGGTAGCCGACATGAAGTGCCCTTCTCTTCGCGGCGCGGCGAAGCCGCCGCGCTCCAGTTGTCCATCCTTCGCGGTGGTACTACCCGCCTCCGCCGGACCTCCGATGGGAGTGGGAGAACCTCTCGGTGTCGTCGGCGGAGGCGGGGCGTTAACGGCCTGTCTCTGCCGGTGAGAGCGCACACCTTGGTATCCGGCAGGGACAGGGGTCTAGTGGCCGACTCGGACAGCTTGACCGATGACGAACCCGCACGATCCGCTGACGGCCACGATGAGCAGGGGACCGGCATACGCGGCCACACCGTGGTAGAGGCGCTTCACTGGGCACCGCCTCCGCCGGTCAAATGCTCGCCGTACAGCGGAGCCGGCTGGCCCACATGCTTGCGGTCTCCCGCGCTGTAGCGGACCTTCAAGCCGAACAGTCCGCCGCCCCACAACTCGTAGCCGTACTGATTGCAGAGCGCCACCAGCTCCTCCTTGAACTGGTCTGCATGAGGCCGGTGTTCCGGGTCGGGGGTTGCGTATCGCTCCCACTCAGCCATGGTTAGCTCCGTCGCCGGTGGGCGGTTGATCAGACAGAGAGAGGCGGGCGCGCATCCGGTCCAGGAGGTCCGCACGGCTCGCGTTCTGCTCCCTTACTGCCTGGTCGTCCTTGTCCACGATGCTTCCGCCGTTCGTCTTCCCGGACGGTCGGCGGAGGTGCTGGGGCCTGCTCACAGGACTTCCCTCCAGATCTGGAATGTCATGGCCGAGGGTCTTCTGCCGGGGCAGGAGGGGCGCCGTGGTCGGGGTGTCGGCGGAGCACCCCTCGGCAGTCCTCGGCCCGGGACGCGTCCCCAGCCTCTTCGGCTTGGGCCAGCCTCTTCTTCAGTTGCTGGCACGTCGGGCACTTCACGTCAGCCCCCGGCGTCGGGCGCGGTGGAGACGGGCCAGGGCGCGGAGCTGGTGCGCGTCCCGTGAGGTGCCGGAACGTAGTCGGCGGTATTGCGCTTCCCAGGCCAAGCCGCTGGGACGGTCCACCGTGACCAACTGGCCGACCACCTGTCGGGCGACAGCCACCATTTCCTTGTCGCGGTCGAAGACCACAGTCCCGGGGCGGATTTGGGCCGGGGAACGGAAGTACGCAGGGGCAGGTCTCTCGCGTGCGGCCGTCACTGGTCCGGCTTCCGCTGGTGGGAGTGTCCGGCGATCACGGCGTTGCAGCTCCGGACGGTGAGCGTGTGCCCGTCTGCTCGGGCGTCTTCCCTGTCTTTGGCGAGTAGTTCGCACACGTCGCACTCGGGTACGGGGACGGGCTCCAGCTTCGGGGTGCACTCGGCGGGAACCACGGGGGCCTCTTCACGAATGCTCACGGGACGCCTTCCTCAGCCCGGCCCTCACGCGCCGCAGGAGGGTCCGGTCCGGTGCGCAGTACGGATCGCCCCCGCCGGGCACGTCCACACGGGAGGGCGCCCAGGCATCAGGGGGGAGGCGTTTCCACTCCCACGCCAGGACTCGTTCGTCCCGGGGCGTCAACTGCATCGACGGACGCGGTTTCTGGGCACGGGTACCCATAGGAATCTCCTCTGCCGGACTGGTTGAGCAACGTTCCCCCCAGGAGCGCGCCGAGCGGCCACCACCGCGGGCTCACGCTGTGCGGTGGACTGGTCACAAGAGTGGGGCAGGACTCGGTACGCTGGCGAGCGTTCCAACTTCCAACCTGGGATTTGGCACTGGCGGCATATGCACAAGCCACTGACCGCCGAGAACAGCAACGCCGCAAGGTGCGACCAGAACTGTGGTCAGGGGGAGATATGAGCGCAGAGGCCCCGGAAGATGCGCAGGACCCGCGCCGCCGGTTCGCGGAAGAGTGTCGAAGCGAACGGGAGTTGTACCCGGGCAAGCCGCTGACACAGACCGACTTGGCCAAGATGACCCGCACGTCGAAGAGCACGCTTTCGCGCGTGGAGAGGTGCGAAGGACCTATCCCGGCGGCTCTTCCTCCGCTCTTGGACCAGGTGTTCAAAACGGACGGGAAGTTCAAGCGCCTCCACGAAGAGGCAATCGCTTCCTCGTTCCCATCCCTGTATCGACGACGGATGGCGTTGGAGCGCTCCTCCGTGGTCATCCGGGAGTGGTCCCCTACCATCGCCCCTGGTCTCTTTCAGACGCCTGACTACGCCCGCTACCTCGTCAAAGGTGGCTCCCCTCTCGCAGGTGAGGACGAGGTGGCGGGGTTCGTGGACAACCGGATCACACGGCAAGCGATCTTCGACAGCGAGACGCCACCCGATGTGCGCTTGGTGCTGTGCGAATCAGTCCTGCGTCGTCGTTTCTGCCCGTCGGACATCATGCGCAGCCAATTAAAAGCCCTGTTGGACGCAGGGGAGCGTCCCACGGTCCGGATTCAGATCCTCCCGCTTGACGCTCCGGCGCATCTGTTCATTGACTGGCCGGTCACGCTGCTCACCTCACCGAGCCAGGCTGTCTCGGCCTGTGTGGAGAACTACCGAACGGCGGGCATCGTTGAGGATTCCGCTTACGTACAGACGGCGTTGCGGACCTACGATGCACTCACCAGCGACGCGCTGTCGCCCAGGGAGAGTGCGCGCCTGATCGTAAAGCAGATGGAGACTCTGGCATGATGATCGGACCAGCCCAGTGGGTTAAGTCGAGCTACAGCAGCCCCGAGGGCGGCAACTGCCTGGAGTGGTCCCCCAGCGTGGCCCAGACGACGGGTGTCGTCCCTGTGCGGGACAGCAAGGACCCGGCGGGCGCTGTCCTGTCGTTCCCGTCTGACTCGTTCGCTCAATTCGTCGTGGGCGTCAAAGCCGGGGAGTTCCTTTTCTGACCACGGAGCGCTTCCGTCGGCCTAGCTGTGCGAGAGCAGCAGTACGGCCCCCTTGTCGCGTGACAAAGGGGGCCGTTTGCGTGCTGCTGGCCGGCCGTGCGCTTCAGCCGGAACGGATGCTGTCCTTTGATGCGGCTTGCGACGGTCACCACCGACAGCACGCCACTGCGAAAGGGAGCGTCGCCCGAGCACCTGCACGTGTGCCCCCGCAACCACCCACCTTCATCAGCCGTCGCTGAATACCAAAAGCGCGGTCTCGTCCACTTCCACGCAGTGATCCGTCTCGACGGCCCGGATGGAAGCGATAAGCACCTCCCGGCCAGTGCATCACTCGACGCACTGACGAACGCGGTCCTCAACGCACGCGGCCGTGTGCGCCTGACCGTGGATTCCACCACCCTGGGCGCCCTCCGCGATGTCCGCCGCGCCTGGCGAACCGCCCAGACGCGCGCCCAGCTCGGCCTCGCCGACCGGGACGAAACAACGCTCGTCGTGGAGTCCTCCTGGGCCTTCCTCGGCACCGGCTACGCCCCTGGCGAGGAACTGCTGGCTGCCACCGTCCGCGAACAACGCGCCCTTGCCCTCCAGCTCAAGCACGAAGGGGAAACAGGCTGATGAGCGGCGATGCTGACAGCCTTTCGGGACACTTCCATGTCCCTGGCGTCTCCAAAGCTCAGCGCCATTCGCTCTCGGTCTGGGCAGCGACGACCGATCTCTGACACGTCGGGGCGCAGGTTGCTCGGACCATGGGCGGCTCTCCCGTGGATTCCGGACATCAGCACCGCCAGCGGTTCGAGATCGTCACGGGGACTACGGCAGTTCGGGCTGTGCTCGACGGAGAGGCCGCCGTCAGTGCCCACATGATCGCCGCCAAGCCCTGTCGGCCTCCGCAACCGACCACTCGGCTCATCTTCCATCTCGCGGAGAGCTACGGCCTCGGTCACTTCCGTCTCGACTCCACGTCATGGGACTTTGCCGAGGGAGCCTCACGCATCGGTATGCCCTCGCTGCGACCACGGGAAAGGCGCTCTGTGACCTCGTCTTGGAACGGGTTGAGTTCACCACCCGTGACGGTCGCTCGCTGTCGTACCTGCGTCCCGTCCGCAAGATCGTGGGGGCCTGGGAGACGTAAGGCGAGACGTAGAGCCTCCGGCCGCAGCAGCACGAAGCCCCCGACGTAGAGCAGACCTCGACGGCGGGGACTTCGTCAGCTCGCGTGCGGCTTACCGGGCCTCTTCGGGCTCTCCGTCCGCGTCCGTGGCCTCCTTGCCACCGGCCGCAGCACAGGCGCATATGGCCCTCTTCGCCGAAGTAGACCGCCAGCCGCGACGTGTCCAACGTCTTGCCCAAACGGGTGGCGGGTGCGACCTCTACATACGCCCCGGCGTTGAGGAGCAGATCACGCCTTCCTGCCGTGTCCGACGCCTGCCACAGCTCGGCGTACGTCTGGCCCGTCGGCACCTCCTCCGCCCCGGTGGGTTTGGCGTCGCGCTGCTTGATCTTGAGTGAGGCAACCCGTTCTTCGAGCTGGCCGTACTGCGTGGCGAAGCGCTCGGCGCCCTCATCCCCCTTGAACAAACCGCGCTCGTAGCGGTCCTTCTCAAGATCACTCAGAGCTTCCTGCGCTTGCCGGATCTGAGGCCGGAAGTCCTCCCCCGCGTGCTCGATCAAGCGCGTCACAGGCAGGGCTCCGTATCGGCCTGTGAACTTCTCCACCACATGCTCCTCCATCGCCGCCGCCGCGATCGTCACGCCATAGCAGTCGATGCTTCCGCCACCTTGGCGCTTATTCAGCCGACCGATGCAGCGGTACCGGGTGCGCCCCTTGGCCATGAACGTGTACATGCGGTAGCCGCACAGTCCGCAGTGCACCACGCCGCGCAGGAGTGCCGTCCCCTCACGGCGCCGCTCGCCCGGGTTCGCCCGCCGCTTCAATTCGTCCTGCAACGCGTGCCATGTGTCCACGTCGAGGATCGGCGGACGGGTCACCAGGGGGAGGCCATCGGTCCGCAGGATCGGCTGTCCGTCTTCGATCACCTGTCCCAGCAACTGCGGGCTGACCAAGAGGCTCCGGAGCGTAGTCGTATACCACCGCTTGGAGTCGCTGCGCTTCCCCGTACCCCGTCGGGAGCTGTGGCCGGGCGGCGGAATTTCGGCGTGGGTGAGATCCGTTGTAATGGCCATAAGTGATTCCTTAGCCAAGACCCTCTGCACGATCTTGCGGACGGTTTCGGCTTCCTCCTGGTTGACCACGAGGATTCGACCGGCACCGTTGGGGTTGGGCGCAACCTGGTAGCCATAGGGGATACGCCCACCAGTCCACCGTCCGTCTCGGCGTAGATGCTCATGGGCGCTGGAGACGCGCATCCCAATCGTGTCGGACTCCAGTTCCGCGAAGACGGAAATCGCACCCTGACCATGGCCCGCCCCATGGAGGACGTGAGGTCGAGCGGCTCAGTCGTAGAGGCGAGAGCCACACCATGGTTCTCGGCAAGCTTCATGATCTCGGCGAAATCCACAGTTGACCGCGCCAACCGGTCGATCCTGTAGAAGACGATCACGTCGAACTCCGAGAGCCACCGCAAGATCCATTGCAGCCCTGTCCGGTCCAGCCCCCCGCGAGAAACCGGAAACGTCAATGTCCTCCTCGACAGCCAGAACATCCCAGCCTCGCGCGTCGCACAGAGACTCGCAGGCTGCGCGCTGGCGCTCAGGGGACGTAGACTCGTCCGTTTCGCGCGATAGGCGAACATAGATGGCGGCGCGCGTCCCTGGCCCGCTGACGGATACGCCCTTCCGGCGCCGGGCACGGGGCATGGCGGCCGGGGCCGTGCGGCTTGGTGTCGGTCACTCTGGAACCCTAACTGTGGAGGTATGCGTGTCCTGCTTGATTGTCCAGAGCGACAAGACGCTGCTGCTCGAAGTCGATCACGAGCTGGCCGAGGCGTGTCGGAGGGCCATCGCGCCGTTCGCGGAGCTGGAGCGGGCTCCGGAGCACATGCACACCTACCGGGTGACGCCGCTGGGGCTGTGGAACGCGCGGGCCGCCGGGCACGACGCCGAGCAGGTGGTGGACGCGCTGGTGGAGTACGCGCGCTACCCGGTGCCGCACGCGCTGCTGGTGGACATCGCCGAGACGATGGCCCGGTACGGCAGGCTCTCGCTCAGCAAGCACCCCACGCACGGCCTGGTGCTGACGAGCACCGACCGGCCGGTGCTGGAGGAGGTGCTGCGCTCGAAGAAGATCCAGCCGCTGGTGGGCGAGCGGATCGACCCGGACACCGTGGTCGTGCACCCGTCCGAGCGCGGGCAGATCAAGCAGACGCTGCTGAAGCTGGGCTGGCCCGCCGAGGACCTGGCCGGATACGTGGACGGCGAGGCACACCACATCGCGCTGGAGGAGGACGGCTGGTCGCTGCGCCCCTACCAGCAGCAGGCCGTGGAGGGCTTCTGGCACGGCGGCTCCGGCGTCGTCGTCCTGCCCTGCGGTGCCGGTAAGACGCTGGTGGGCGCCGGGGCGATGGCCAAGGCGCAGGCGACGACGCTGATCCTGGTCACCAACACGGTCTCGGCCCGCCAGTGGAAGCACGAGCTGGTGCGGCGCACCTCGCTGACCGAGGACGAGATCGGCGAGTACAGCGGGACGCGGAAGGAGATCCGCCCCGTCACCATCGCCACCTACCAGGTGATCACCACGAAGCGGAAGGGCGTCTACCCGCATCTGGAGCTGTTCGACTCCCGCGACTGGGGCCTGATCGTCTACGACGAGGTGCACCTGCTGCCGGCACCGGTCTTCAAGTTCACCGCCGACCTCCAGGCGCGCCGCCGCCTCGGGCTGACGGCGACGCTGGTGCGGGAGGACGGGCGCGAGTCCGACGTGTTCTCGCTCATCGGCCCCAAGCGGTTCGACGCGCCCTGGAAGGAGATCGAGAACCAGGGCTACATCGCCCCCGCCGACTGCGTCGAGGTCCGCGTCAGCCTCACCGACTCCGAACGGCTGGCCTACGCGACGGCCGAGCCGGAGGAGAAGTACCGCTTCTGCGCGACCACCGACTCCAAGCGCCGGGTGACCGAGGCACTGGTGCGGCGGCACGCGGGCCAGCAGACGCTGGTCATCGGCCAGTACATCGACCAGCTCGACGAGCTGGGCGAGCACATCGGGGCGCCGGTCATCAAGGGCGACACCACCAACGCGCAGCGCGAGAAGCTCTTCGACGCGTTCCGCGCGGGCGAGCTGAACTGCCTGGTCGTCTCGAAGGTCGCCAACTTCTCCATCGATCTGCCCGAGGCGACCGTGGCCATACAGGTCTCGGGGACCTTCGGCTCCCGGCAGGAGGAGGCCCAGCGGCTGGGCCGGGTACTGCGGCCGAAGGCGGACGGGCACGAGGCCCGCTTCTACTCCGTGGTCGCCCGCGACACCATCGACCAGGACTTCGCCGCCCACCGCCAGCGCTTCCTCGCCGAGCAGGGGTACGCCTACCGGATCGTGGACTCGGACGACCTGCTGGCCTCGGGCCCGGAGGGCACCGGAAGTGCGGGCAGCGGGGAGAACGCGGGCAACGCGGAGAAGCCGGACGGGGTGTAGGGCGCCCGGGGGCCGGGCGGAGACCCCCTGCTGCCGGTCCCGACACCGCGGCGGCGGGGCACCGCACGGGCGGGCCCCGCACAGGCGGTGGCTCCCGCGGTCTCAGCGGCCTTCCGGGGAGGGTGCCTCGGGGGGCTTCATCGCGACGCGGCCGTCCGGGGTGATCGCCGCCGTCTCGCCGGTACGCAGCCAGCCCTCGTGCAGCGGCGCCGCATCCTCGACGTACGAGGCGGTGATCCACGGGCCGCGCAGCAGCAGCTCGCCCTCGGACTGCCCGTCCCAGGGCAGCGGCATCTGGTCGGGCCCGGTGACGCCGTACTCGACCGAGGCGGGGAAGCGGTAGTGGCCGGCAGCGGGCCGGGCCACGCACGCCGGGGAGAGCGTCTCGGGCGCCCCCCAGGCCGCCGCCGCGCTGATGCCGTGCCGCCAGCGCAGCTCCTGCGCCAGCAGCGGCCCGCCGGGCTCCGCGCCGGGCCCGCCCACCACCACGGCCTCCCGCAGTGAGGACAGGTCCCGGGGATGGGCGGCCAGCTCCTCCAGCATGCCGTCCCACACGGCCGGGTCGGCGACCGCGAGCGTGGGCCGCTCCCGCTCCGCCATCTCGGCGAGCGGCGCGGGCTGGTCGTAGGTGCCGGGCAGCAGCAGCGAGGCGCCGCCGGCGAACGCGGCGTAGGGGAGCCCCCAGGCCAGCATCCGGGACATCGGCACGACGGGCAGCACCAGATCGTCCTCGCCGATGCCGTACGCCTGCGGGGTCTGCGCCTGGAGGGCGTGCAGGTAGAGGGCACGGTGGCTGTAGGCGATCCCGCGCGGCGCGGTGCCGTCCCCGGACACGGCGTGGCAGAGCACCGCCGCGTCGCGCTCGTCGATCGCGGGCCAGTCGTAGTGTCTGCGCCGGTCGGTGATCAGCTCCTCGTAGTCGTACACCTCGGCGCCGTAGGCCGTACCGCCGCTGACGACGGCCGCGGAGTCGCTGCCGCCCGCGACGATCACATGCCGCAGGTGGCCGAGCCGGGGCAGCACGGAGGCCAGCGGCGCGAGTCCCGTCGGGTCGGTGATCAGCACCTGCGCGTCGCCGCGCACCGCGGCCGCGACGAGCTGGTCGGCCGGCAGCCACGGGTCGAGGGTGTGCAGGACGGCGCCCATCGAGGGCACGGCCAGATACGCCTCCAGGTGGTCGGCGGTGTTGGCCATCAGCGTGGCGACGGTGTCCCCGGGCGCGACACCGAAGTCGTCGTGCAGGGCGGCGGCGAGCTGGACGGCGCGGACGCCTGTGTCGAGGAACGTGCGGCGGTCGGGCTCGGCGCCACCCGTGGTCCCCGTCCAGGTGGTCACCCGGGCGGTCCCGTGCGCGAACGCGCCGTGCACGAGGAGTCGGTTCACGGTCAGCGGGATGTCCTGCATGGTGCTTCGCACACCGGCCTCCTCGGGCCTCTTCACGCTCTGGTCGGCGGCCGTCCCGGCGCCTGTCGGCGGGGTGCCTGTCGGCGGGACCGGCCGGAGGGCTGTCGGTCGTACCCGTGCTGCCCCTGCCACCCGTCGGTCCTCCGGTCTCCGGGGGCTGCTCCAGCGGGGGCGTCGTCCCCGGCCCGGCCCGCCGGGGGGCTCTGCCGGGCGGACGGCCGGCTGGTCGATCCGGCCGCCCCTGCTGATTCTTGCCCGGCGGGAGCGCAGTGTCAGCGTTGCGGAGCGGTCCGGCGCCGCCGCGCCAGGCACCCGGGGGGCCGGACGGGTACGGTCCGGCCGGGCGGCACGGGGGCCGGACGGTGCGCGGGCGGGCGGCGACAGCACGGCTACGGCCCGCGGAGAGGCGGGGCGGGCGCGTACGGCACGGAGCCGGGCGCGTGCGGCACGGAGCCGGGCGCGTGCGGCGAGGAGCCCGGCGCGTACGGCACGGAGCCGGGCGCGTGCTGCGAGGAGACGGTTGCGTCCGGCGGGATGGCGGTTGCGTCCGGCGGGATGGCGGGTGCGTCCGGCGGGATGGCGGGTGCACCCGGCGAGGTGGCGGACGGAGCGCGGGGCGGGCCGCGAGGCCATGGGCCACGCTGCGGAGTCCGCGGGTGCGGCGGGTGCGGCGGAGGCGGGGCCCAGGGGCGGTTTCGCGGCGTGCGCGGGCCCGGTACGCGGGGCGCCGCTGCCAGTCACCCGTGCCGCCTCCTCGCCACCGGGAGGACGGGCCGTCCCGGATCGCCGTTGATTGCCGCCGGGCGTCGACCCTAATCGAGTCACCGCCCGGAGACCGAAACAGCTCCGCCCGCGCCGCCGCCGGACAGCACCCGGAATCCTCCGCTCCGGGGTGCCCGCTGCGGGTCGAGGACCCGAAAAAGAGATCGCCCACTCGTCGGCCGGTGGCTACAATCCCCGGTCTGCCCCCTCCGCGCCCCTCTCGGCGCGAGGCGCCCGCCGCACGGAAACCGGTCGGGCTCACGCGTGGACCCGTACCCGGATCCGTTGTCCGCGGGCGGTGCTGCGCAGACCTGTCCGTCCGTACGCCCGCGCCCGCGTGCCGAGCCCGTGCGTCCCGCTCCCTCCCGCCTCGTCCGCGCCGCGCGCCCGTCGGGCCGCAGGGGGCCGGCCACGCGTGCCCTGTGTGCGGCCCGCGGGCGCCCGTACTTCCCGGAGGCAGCCCGATGACCGACCGATCCGCACCCGGACCCGGCGACGTGCCCGAGTCCGTTGCCGAGACCCAGACTCAGACCCAGACCGAGACCGAGACCGTTACCGAGACCGAGACCGAGGCCGCAGCCGCGCCCGGCGACGGGCCCGGCGACCGGGAACCGCCCGGCGACGGCCCCGCGTCCGGCGGCCCGCTCGCGCGGGAGCGGGCCCATCTGGCGGCCTCGCGTGCCGCGCTCCGTGCCATGCGGGCCGACGCCGAGGCGCTCGACATCCGCGACGTGACCGCGAACTGGGTGAACGCCGAGGCGCTCGCCGCGGGGATCGAAGCCCGGATCGCGGCGCTGGCCGATCTCGCGCACACGCCGCTGTTCTTCGGCCGGCTCGATCACACGGACGGGCAGCTCTTCCACATCGGCCGGCGGCATGTGCACGACGCGGACGGCGACCCCATGGTCATCGACTGGCGGGCCCCGGTCTCGCAGCCCTTCTACCGCGCCTCCCCCACCGACCCGCAGGGCGTGGCGCTGCGGCGCCGCTTCGGGTACACGGGCGGTGAGCTGACCGCCTACGAGGACGAGCGGCTCACCGCGCCGCCGGGCACCGACGGACCGGAGCAGGACGGACCGGAGCAGGACGGACCGGAGCAGGGCGTGCCGGAACAGGGCGTGCCGGGGCAGGGCCGGGGCGCGCCGGGGGCGCGCCGGACCAGCGCGCTGCTCCAGGCCGAGATCGAGCGCCCCCGGGTGGGGCCCATGCGGGACATCGTCGCGACGATCCAGCCCGAGCAGGACGAGATCGTCCGGGCCGGGATCGACGGGACGGTGTGCGTGCAGGGCGCCCCGGGGACGGGCAAGACGGCGGTCGGTCTGCACCGCGTCGCCTACCTGCTGTACGCGCACCGCGAGCAACTGGCCCGCACCGGCACACTGGTGATCGGCCCGAACGACTCCTTCCTGCGCTACATCGAGCAGGTGCTGCCCGCGCTGGGCGAAGTGGCCGTGCGGCAGACGACGGTGGAGGCGCTGGTGGCGCGGCCCGACGTCCCCGTACGCGCGGTCGACGGCGCGGAGGCCGCCCGGGTCAAGGGCGACGCGCGGATGGCCCGGGTACTGCGCCGTGCGGTGCGCGCGGGCGTGCGTCCGCTTCCGGCGGAGCCGTGCGTGGTGGTGCGCGGCTCGCGGCGCTGGCGGATCCCCGCGCACGAGATCGCGGAGCTGGTCGAGGAGTTGCTGGGGCGCGGCCTGCGGTACGGGGCGGGCCGCGAGGCGCTGCCGCAGCGGATCGCGCACGCCGTGCTGGTGCGGATGGAGCGGGCCGGTGAGGCGCCCGACGACCGGGTGCAGGACGCGGTGGCGCGGAACGCCGCCGTGAAGGCGGTGGTGCGCCAGGTGTGGCCGCCCGTCGATCCGGCCAGGCTCGTGCTGCGGCTGCTGTCCGACGCGGAGTTCCTCGCCGCGCAGGCGGAGGGGCTGCTCACCGCCGAGGAGCAGCGGGCGATCCTGTGGGAGAAGGCGCCGCGCGGTGTCGGGAGCGCCCGCTGGTCGGCAGCGGACGCGGTGCTGGTGGACGAGGCCGCGGACGCCGTGCAGCGGACGCCCTCGCTGGGGCATGTGGTGCTGGACGAGGCCCAGGACCTCTCCGCGATGCAGTACCGCGCGGTGGGCCGGCGCTGTTCGACCGGGTCGGCGACGGTGCTGGGCGATCTGGCGCAGGGCACCACGCCGTGGGCGACCGAGAGCTGGGAGGCCGCCCTGGAGCATCTGGGGAAACCGGGCGCCGCGGTGGAGGAGTTGACCGAAGGGTTCCGGGTGCCGCGGGAGGTGATCGCGTACGCGTCTCGGCTGCTGCCCGGCATCGCGCCGTCGCTGCGGCCCGCGACCTCCGTGCGGGAGTCGCCGGGGGACTTCGCCGTGCGGCCCGTCCCCGGCGGCACGGACGAACCCGGCGCGGCGGCCGACCGGATGGTGGTGGACGCGTGCCGGGAGGCGCTGGAACGCGAGGGGTCGGTCGGGCTGATCGCAGCGGAGGACCGGCTCCCGGCGCTGCGCGAGGCGCTGCGCGCGGCGGGGCTCGGCTGGCTGTCACCCGGTGCGGAGACCAGCGCGGCGGCCCGGTTGACGCTCGTACCGGCCGCGTTGGCCAAGGGCCTGGAGTACGACTACGTGGTGCTGGACGAGCCCGCGGCGGTCGTGGCCGGGGAGCCGGACGAGCGGACGGGGCTGCGGCGGCTGTACGTCGCGCTGACCCGGGCGGTCTCCGGGCTCGTCGTGGTGCACGCCCGGCCGCTTCCGGAGGCGCTGGCGGCACCGGCGCCGACCGGGTACGGGGCGGTGGCCGAGTACGGGGCGGTGGCCGCGAGGTCGTAACGTAGCCGTAACGTAGTCGTTTGTCCCTTCACGTCCGAGCACGTCCAGGAGTCGCGCCGTGCACCATCTTTCTTACGGAGATGTCAAGACCGCAGCCGACCGGGTTGCCACCGGCGTACGCCCCGTCGCGGTCGCCCGCGCGGACGTCGGGGCAGGCGTCGGCGCTGCGGCGACCGGGGGCCCGTCCGGTGCCCCGGACTTCGAGCTGTTCCTCGCTCTGGAGTTCATGCAGCACACCGGGAGTTTCAAGGCCCGGGGCGCGCTCAACTTCCTGCTCGCGCACCGGGAGCGGGAGGAACTCCCCGCGGCGGGCGTCACCCTGGCCTCCGGCGGCAATGCGGGGCTCGCGTGCGCGTGGGCCGCGCGCGGGCTGGGCGTGCCCGCCACGGTCTTCCTGCCGGAGTCCGCGCCGCAGGTGAAGGTCGAGCGGCTGCGCGCGTACGGGGCCGACGTGCGGCTGGTCGGCACGGAGTACGCCGACGCCGCGACGGCCTGCGAGGCGTTCGCCGCGGACACCGGGGCGCTGGCGTCGCACGCGTACGACCATCCGCTCATCGCGGCGGGCGCCGGGACGCTGGTGGAGGAGATCCGCGCACACGTACCCCTCGTGGACACGGTGGTGGTATCGGTGGGCGGCGGCGGCCTGTTCGCCGGGGTCGCCGCGGCCGCGCAGCACCACGGGATCCGGGTGGTGGCCGTGGAACCCGAGCGGTGCCGGGCGCTGAACGCCGCGCTGGAGGCGGGGCGCGTCGTCGATGTGCCGGTGGACTCCGTCGCCGCCGACTCGCTGGGCGCCCGCCGGGCCTCCTCGATGGCGCTGGCCGCCGCGGGCACCCGCAATGTGCGGTCGGTGCTGGTGAGCGACGAGGCCGTGGTCTCGGCCCGCCGGGAACTGTGGGAGCGGTACCGGCTGGCGGTGGAGAACGGGGCGGCCACCGCGGTGTCCGCGATCCGGGGCGCCGTCGCCGCACCGGACGGGGCCGACGGGCAGAGCGCGCCCTACGTGCCGTCCCCCGGCGAGCGGGTGGTCGTCGTACTGTGCGGCGCCAACGCCGACCCGGCCGGGACGGCCCGCTGACCGTACGGTGATCGCGGCGGACGGCGCCCGACCGATACTCCGGCCGGGCGCCTCCGGCGCGCGCGTTCACGCATGTCCGCGCGAGGCCGGGCGAGTCGCAGGACGGCAGGCGTGTCGCAGGGCGGCAGGCGCGCGGCCGCGGCAGCCGGACGACGAGGGAGCGAGGACGGATGAGGCAGCAGGCAGTGGTCGGCCCGGCGGGGGCGGAAGCGTATCTGCGGTGGGCGGAACTGCCCGGCGAGGGCGAGGGCGTGCGGGTCTTCCTGCACGGCCTCGGGGCCAGTGCGACGTTCGACTGCTCGGAGGCCGCGGCGCACCCCGCGCTGCGGGCGACCGGGCACCGGTCGCTGCTGGTGGATCTGCTCGGCTTCGGCTGGAGCGACCGGCCCGCGGACTTCGGCTACACGCTGGAGGAGCACGCCGACACCGTCGCGGCCGTCCTGGACGCGGACGGAATCCGGGGCGCCGAACTCGTCGGGCACTCCATGGGTGGCGCTGTCGCGCTCGCACTGGCCGCGCGTCGGCCGGAGTTGGTGGGGGCGCTCACCCTCGCCGAGGCCAACCTGCGGCCGGGCGGCGGGGCGTGGAGCAGGAAGATCGCCGCGTGGCCGGAGGAGGAGTTCTGCACCCGGGGCATGGCGGAGTTCACGGCCGGTGAGAGCGACCCCGGCTATCTGGCCACCCTGCGGGCCGCCGACCCGCTCGCGATCCACCGCAGCGCGGTGGGCCTGGTACGCGGTATCTCGCCCGGTCTCGGGCAGGTGTTCGCGGAGTACGACGGGCCCAAGGCATTCCTCGTCGGGGAGTTGAGCCGCCCCTACCCGGAGGAGGACGACGCGGTGGAAGCGGGCGCGCACATGCTGACCGTCCCCGCGGCGGGGCACCCCATGCCCGTGGAGAATCCGGACGGCTTCGCGCGGGCGGTGGCCGAGGCGTCCGCCCGGGCGGCGGCTGCCTCCTGATCCACGGCCGGACGCCGAGCCCGTCGCGGGCAGCCGGACACCGGGCGGCACCGCATCCGGCTCCTGTACCGCGGAGGCGGAAAGGGACACGGTGCAGCAGCTCGCCCGTTCCGGCTCGGTGCCTCACCCGCGGCGTTCGCGTGCGTTGAGGTAGGAGTCCAGTTCGGCGGCGCCGGAGAGCAGTGCCCGGGCCCGGGTGGCCAGTCGGCCGTGCCAGTCGCGCAGCGCGCCCTCCAGCGGCTCCGGCCCGCCGGCCGCCCGCACCTGGGCGATCAGCGGAGCGATCCGCTCCAGCAGGTAGCCGCCCCGCCGGAGTTGGTGGGTGAGCCGGGCGTCCCGTATCGCGGCCTCGTCGTAGACGCGGTACCCGGTGTGCGGATCGCGGCGGGGGCTGACCAGGCCCGCGGCCTCCCATTTGCGCAGCGTCGCGGGCCGGATGCCGAGCTCTTCCGCCAGCGGCCCGATGAACCTGCCCCCGGCGCCCGCGGTCCCGGGCGCTCCGGTCGCTTCCGCCGCTCCGGCGGAGCAGCCCGACCCGGCGGAGCGGCCCGGCCGGTCGGAGCGCAGCTCCCGCAGGGCGCTCTCCACGGCCTGGAGGGTCCGCCGGTCGTCGAGGAGTTGGACATGGGTCTCGTCGACGAGGCGGAGCGCCTCCTCGACGGCGTCCTCGTTGACGGCGCGCAGGATCGAGGCCGCCGTCCGGTGGCCGTGGCCGGGCAGCAGGGCGAGGAAGGCACGCAGGGCCTGCGCGTGCAGCGGGGTGTAGGTGCGGTAGCCGTGATCGGTGCGGCCGGCGGGCGGCAGGATGCCGTCCGCCTCGTAGTTCCTGACCGCCTGCGTGGACAGACCGTGTCCGCGGGCCAGATCGACCGGCCTGAGTCGCCCCGTACTTTGAAGGTTTTGCCCCATGGATCTGACGATACCCCGGCAGTGTCGCGGAAAAGTTTCCACCGAAGGTTCAACGATACCGTTGAGGGCATGGCTACTGGCATCGAGGATGCGGCCCGCGCTGTCGAAGCGGCCGCCGTCATGGAACTGCTCCCGAACCGGCCCCGGCTGCTCGCCCTGGGCGAGCCCACCCACGGCGAGGACTCCCTGCTGGAGGTGCGCAACACGCTCTTCCGGCAACTCGTCGAGCAGGAGGGCTACCGGACGATCGCGCTGGAGAGCGACTGCCTGCGCGGCCAGCTCGTGGACGACTACGTCACCGCGGGCACGGGCACCCTCGACGACGTCATGGAGCACGGCTTCAGCCACGACCGCGGCACCTCCGCCGCCAACCGCGCACTCGTCCGCTGGATACGCGCCCACAACGACGGCCGCCCCGCATCCGAACAGGTCCGCTTCGCCGGAATCGACGGACCGCTGGAGATCACCGGCCCCGAGAGCCCCCGGCAGGCCCTCACCGCACTGCACGACTACCTCGCGGCCCACGGGGACGCGGACCTGCTCCCCTGCACCGCGGAGACACTCGACACCCTGCTCGGCACCGACGACCGCTGGACCCATCCCGACGCGATGCTGGACCCGGCCCGCTCCTTCGGGCGGAGCACCGAGGCCGGGGAGCTGCGGCTGCTCGCCGACGACCTGGTGGCGCTGCTGGACGAGCAGACTCCCCAGCTGATCGCGGCGACCTCGCGGGACGACTGGGACCGGGCCCGGCGGTACGCGCGGAGCGCCACCGGCCTGCTGCGCTACCACTCCTCGATGGCCGACACCTCGCCGCACCGGATGACGCGGCTGGTGGGGCTGCGGGACGCGATGATGGCCGAGAACCTCCTCGCCCTCGCCGCCCGCGGCCCGGTGCTGGTCCACGCGCACAACTCCCACCTCCAGCGCGCGAAGAGCACGATGCGGATGTGGCAGGGGCAGGTGGAGTGGTGGAGCGCCGGCGCGCTGGCGCAGGTCCGCCTCGGCGCGGAGTACGCCGTCCTGGCCACGGCCCTCGGCACGATCCGGCACCAGGGCGTCGACACCCCGCCGCCGGACACCCTCGAAGGGCTCCTCTACGCACTTCCGCAGGCCCCCTGCGTCGTCGACCCCGCCACGCTGGCCACCGCCCTCGGCGAACCCCGCCCCGCCCCCCGCGTCTCCCCCTGGTTCGGCTACGCCCCGCTCGCCCCGGCCCAGTTGGGCGAGATGGACGGAGTCGTGTTCGTCAGGGACGCCCAGAAGATGGACGCCGCGGGAGGCACCGACCCCGGAGGGCGGGGCCGGAGTTAGTTCCGGGCGGCGTCAGGGGCCGGACGGCGCGGGCGCGGGCGCGGGCGCGGGCGGGGGTGCGGCGCGGGCGGACGGGAGATCGGCCGTGTGCAGCGTGTCGCGCGCGTGGTGGCGCAGCCATGTGGGGGCGTGCCGGTGGAGGGTGTGCAGGGTGCCGCGGAGGCGGGTGGAGCTGCGGGTGGAGGTGACGTCGGTCAGCAGGTGCGCTGTGCGGGTCAGGAGGGGGGCGGCGTCCGGCCAGGCGTCCGCACGGACGTGGGCGGTCAGCCCGGCCACCGCGTGGTGGAGGGCGATCCGGCCCGTGGGCGCGGTGGCGCGGACCCGCTGGTCGAGCGCGTGGAACAGCGGGAGGGCGGCCCGCGGAGCGCCCAGTTCCAGCAGCATCTCGGCTTCGTGGCCGAGGACTTCGGTTCCGTCCACCCACCAGGTCCAGGCGGGGTCCCGCCGGGCGACGGAGTCCTGCAGCGCGCCCCGCGCCCGGCGCATCACCGTCCGGGCCCGGGTCCGCTCACCGGTCTGCGCGAGGGCGCGGGCCTGCCGTACCCGGGCCAGCAGCGCCACTCTCGGCGGCACCCGGGGGCGGGTCAGGAGCTCTTCGGTGACGGCCAGGGCCCGATCGGGGCGGTGGCCGTCGACGGCGTGCATGGCCAGCATGTCCAGCGCGAACCACTCCCGCGGGGCGTCCCCGGCGCGGACGGCCAGCGTGCGCGAGTCGGCGAAGGCGCGGCGGGCGGCGACCGGCCGGCCCGCGTCGAAGAGGAGCCAGCCCGCGATCTGGGCGAGTTCCGCCACCTCGGCCGTGCGCCCGCTGTCGGACGCCGGGCCCAGGCGCGCCCGTTCGGCCGTCCACAGGCGGTGGGCGACGGCCGCGACCGCGTCGCCGCCGTGCCGGTCCTCGTGGCGGAGCAGCGGACGGGCCGCGGCCACCGCGCTGCCTGTTCGCCGGTCGCCCATCCGGCCAGGGTACGCAGGGCACGCCGCACCGAACCCCGCACGCGCCCGGGAACGCGCCCGCGCGCCCCGTCGCGGAAGGGGGCAGCCCTCAGCGCAGGAACGCCGCCGCGACGCCCGCGTCCACCGGGATGTGCAGGCCCGTCGTGTGCGTCAGGTCGCCGCCGGTGAGGGCGAAGACGGCGGCCGCGACATGCTCGGGCAGGACCTCCCGGTTGAGCAGGGTGCGCCGGGCGTAGAAGGCGCCGAGCTCTTCCTCCGGCACTCCGTACACGGCGGCGCGGCGCGCTCCCCAGCCTCCGGCGAAGATCCCGGAGCCGCGGACGACGCCGTCCGGGTTGACGCCGTTGACCCGGATGCCGTGCTCGCCCAGTTCGGCGGCGAGCAGCCGCACCTGGTGGGACTGGTCGGCCTTGGTGGCGGCGTAGGCGACGTTGTTCGGGCCCGCGAAGACCGCGTTCTTCGAGGCGATGTAGACGATGTCGCCGTCCAGCCCCTGCGCGCACATCAGCCGGGCGGCTTCGCGGGAGACGAGGAAGGAGCCGCGGGCCATGATGTCGTGCTGGAGGTCCCAGTCGGCTGCGGTGGTCTCCAGGAGGGGTTTGGAGAGCGAGATCCCCGCGTTGTTGACGACGAGGTCGACGCCGCCGAACGCGAGCGCGGCGGCCCGGAAGGCGGTCTCGATCTGCTCCTCGGCGGTCACGTCGACGGTGACGGCGAGCGCCCTGTCGCTGCCGCCCAACTCGGCTGCGAAGGCATCCGCTTCGGGTCCGTCGCGGTCCGCGACGACCACGCAGGCGCCCTCGGCGGACAGTCTGCGCGCTGTGGCCCTGCCGATGCCGGAGGCGGCTCCGGTCACCAGCGCGACCCGGCCCGCCAGCGGCGGCGGCTGCGGCAGCCGCCGCAACTTGGCCTCCTCCAGCGCCCAGTACTCGATCCGGAACTTCTCCGCCTCCTCGATCGGCGTGTACGAGGAGACGGCTTCCGCGCCGCGCATCACCGTGACGGCGTTCAGATAGAACGCGCCCGCCACCCTCGCGGTCTGCTTGTCCCGGCCGAAGGAGAACATCCCGACACCGGGTACGAGGACGATCGCGGGGTCGGCGCCGCGCATCGGGGGCGAGTCGGCGGTGGCGTACCGGGCGTAGTAGGCGGCGTACTCCTCGCGGTAGGCGGCGTGCAGTGCGCGCAGCCGCTCGATCGTCTCGTCCAGCGGCGCGGTGGCCGGCAGGTCGAGGAGGAGCGGACGGATCTTGGTGCGCAGGAAGTGGTCCGGGCAGGAGGTGCCCAGTGCGGCGAGCCGCGGGTGTTCGGCGCGGGAGAGGAAGTCCAGCAGGGGTGCGGTGTCGGTGAAGTGGCCGACCTGCCGGAAGTCGGTGGACACCAGTCCGCGCAGCACGGGTGCCAGGGCGGCGGCCCGCGCGCGGCGTTCGGGTGCCGGGAGCGCCGCGTAGCCCTCGCCGAGGGTGGGGCCGAACGGTTCCGCTCCGCCGCGTCCGGCCAGGAACTGCTCGGCTGTGCGGATCATCCACAGCGAGTTGCGCTCGCACTCCTGGGCCGTGTCGCCCCATGCGGTGATCCCGTGCCCGCCGAGTACGACGCCGACCGCGTGCGGGTCGGTCTCCCGGACCGCGGCGATCTCCAGACCGAGTTGGAAGCCGGGGCGCCGCCAGGGGAGCCAGGCGACGCGGTCGCCGAAGCACTCCCGGGTCAGCCGTTCGCCGTCGGCGGCGCAGGCGAGGGCGATCCCGGAGTCGGGGTGCAGGTGGTCGACGTGTGCGGCGTCCACCAGGCCGTGCATGGCCGTGTCGATGGACGGGGCCGCGCCGCCTCTGCCGTGCAGGCAGTAGTCGAACGCCGGGACCATCTCGTCCTCGCGCTCCGCACCGGGGTAGGTGGCTTCGAGCGCGCGCAGCCGGTCCAGCCGCAGCACGGCCAGTCCCTCTTCGGTGAGCGTGCCGAGGTCCCCTCCCGACCCTTTGACCCACAGCAGTTCGACGGGCTGCCCGGTGACGGGATCCGTCGCGCTGCCCTTGGCCGAGGCGTTGCCCCCGGCGTAGTTGGTGTTGCGTGGATCGGCGCCGAGTGTACGGGCGCGCCGCAGCAGGGCGGCCACGGCGGGGTGCTGGGGCGTGGAGGGCATGCGCTTCCTTCGGTGGGTGCGGTCGGCCGCGGTGTGGGGCCCGGCGGGTCGAGGCGGGGGCGAGGCGGGTACCGAAGTGCGGGGGCGGAGGTGCGGAGCAGGCGTGCGGGGCGGGCGTGCGGGGCGGGCGGAACGCCGGCGTGGTCTGTGGCGAGGCAGGCGTGAACCGCCGGTTGGACCGGCGGCGCGGACCGCCGACGGGAAACAAGACGTGAAACGATTCAAAAGGCAAGCTAGAGGGGGTTGTTGGGGACTGTCAACGGGGTGGACTGCTACGCGGCCGGGGTCCAGTCGGCGATCAGGGCGAGCAGGCCGGGGAACCGCGCCTCCAGGTCCGCGATGCGCACCTGGTTGCGGCGGGAGGGCCCGTACTGGCGCTGCCTGACGAGGCCCGCCTCGCGCAGGGTGCGGAAGTGGTGGGTCAGCGAGGACTTGGGGCGCTCCAGTTCGAACCAGGTGCAGGTGTGGTCGAAGTCGACCGACTCCAGCAGCAGCTTGCGGACCACCCCGATCCGGAGCGGGTCGCTGAGCGCCGCCATCACCGCCTCCAGCCGGATCTCGTCCCGGCCGGGCTCGGGCAGCGGCTCGGGCACCTCGGCGCCGGGCGGGGGCGGCGGGATACGGAACTCCCGGTCGAGGGCCGTGTCACTCACGGGCTCCTCCTTCGACGGTCGGCGGATGGCGGATGGCGGTCGGCACGTTCAGCGGGCGGCGGGCACATGACGGCGGACGGTGGTGCGGGCGACCGCACTGCACTGCACGGCACTGCACGGCACTGCACGGCAGCACAGTAGTACGACTTGCATCGTACTACTCGCCACTGGTACGAATTCTCTCGTACTACTTGTACGAGTCGACTCGTACTCCCTTGTTCCCTCCCCTCCCCTGCCCAGGAGCTCCCGCATGTCCGCTTCCGCTCCGCCGGTCGCCTCCACCCCCCGACGGGGCTGGATGTGGCTGGCCGCCTGGCCCGTCGTCGCCGTACTCGCCCTCTCCAACGAACCCGCGCCGCTCTACGTCCTGTGGCAGGACCGGATCGGCTTCTCCGCAGCCGCCCTGACGGCGGTCTACGCCGCCTACATCGCCGGGCTGCTGGGCACCCTCACCGTCGCGGGCACCCTCTCCGACCGCTACGGCCGCAAGCCGGTGCTGCTCCCCGGTCTGCTGCTCGGCCTGCTGGCCTCGGCGCTGTTCGCCACGGCGCACTCGGTGCCCGCGCTGCTGGTGGCGCGGCTGCTGAGCGGGATCGCCGTCGGCGCGTTCCTCTCCGCCGGGATGGCGGCCGTCTCCGACCTCGCAGACCGCACGCAGAAGCGCACGGCCGGACTGATCGCCTCGTCCTCCATGGTCGGCGGCGCCGCCGTCGGTCCGCTGCTGGCCGGGCTGCTGTCCGAGCTGGTCCCCGGCCCCTCGGTCACCGTCTTCCTGGTCCAGATCGGCCTGCTGCTGGCCGCGTTCGCCGTGGTGGTCCGGATGCCGCTGCCGCCGCGGGCCGACCCGGCCACGCCCGGCGCCGCCCGGCGCCTGGTCCGCATCCCCTCCGCGCCGCGGGCCAACCGCGGCCAGCTCCTGCTGGGCCTGGGCGTCTTCGCACCCGCGATCGCGGCGACCGGCTTCGTACTCTCGCTCGGCCCCACGCTGCTCGCCGACCTGCTGCACACCCGCAGCCGGGTCCTCTCCGGCGCGACCATCTTCGTCCTGTTCGCCGCCGCGACGGGGGTCCAGTTCGCCGCACGCAGGCTGCGCGTGCGCACGGACCTGCTCACCGGCGCCGGACTGACCACGGCGAGCATGGCCGTGCTCGTCCTCGCCGTCCGCACCACCTCGGTCCCCGCGCTCGTCGCCTCCGCCGTCCTCGCCGGGCTGGGCCAGGGCCTGACCCAGCTCGGCGCCCTGACCATGCTCAGCTCCGACGTCCCGGCCGCCCGCCTGGCCGAGGCCAACGCCGCCCTCACCGCGGGCGGCTACCTGCTGGCCGGGGCGCTGCCGGTGGCCGCCGGGGCACTCAGCGACGCCACCTCCCTCGACACCGCCTCCGCCGTGTTCGGCGCCACCGTCATCGCCCTCGTCCTGGCGGGCGCGACCGCCGTGCTCCGCAGCGGCGCCACCGGCACGGGCACCTCCCGCGGGGGACGTACCGTCCGCGCCGCCCTCGGCGTGCAGGACGGCACGCAGGACGGCGCGGCGGACGGCTCGCGGGACGGAGCGCCGGGTGCGCGGGGCACCCGGGACAGGCAGGGCGGCCTCGTACGGGCCAGGCGCCGCCGACCGGCCGGGACGGTGCACAGGGCGGCCCCGGCCGCCACGGCCACCGCGACGGCCACGACCGCCACGGCCACCACGACCGCCACGACCGCCACGACCGCCACGACCGCCGAGGACGCGGCGGGCGCCTCGGATACGGCGACGGCCGACGCCGCCCGGACCGGCTCCGAGTAGTACGCCCCTGTTCCCGGACCGGCTCCGAGTAGTACGCCCCTGTTCCGGGACCGGCGCCGCGCAGGGACCCCGGCGCAGCGCGGCCACCCGCCCGGCTCCGAGTGGTCCGGCCCCTCGGCTGCGGTCTGCCGCCGCTCCCGCCGCGGCGCCGTCAGTCCCGGTCGAGGGCCTGGCGCCAGGTGCGGACGGCGGCGGGGTCGACCGGGCCGGTCCAGCCGCGGGGGCGGGCGGCGCTGCCGATGTGGAAGGCGTCGATGCCGGCCCGGCGCAGTCCGGCGACGTGGTCGAGCGAGAGCCCGCCCCCGACCAGCAGCCGGGGCCCGTAGCCCGGCTCCTCCGCGGCGGTGCGGGCCGCTTCGGCACAGAGCGTACGGAAACCGTCGGTCACCCCGTCCGGGGAGCCGGCGGTGAGATAGGTGTCCAGGCCGGGCGTGTCGGCAAGCTGCTTGCGGAGGGCGTCGCGATCGGCGGCCCGGTCCAGGGCGCGGTGGAAGGTCCACCGGCACCCCGGTACGGCGGCCGTGACGGCCTCGACAGCGCGCAGGTCCGCCTGCCCCGCCTCGTCGAGGAAGCCGAGGACGAACTCCTCTGCGCCCGCCGCGCGCAGCGCCGCTCCGCGTGCGCACAGCTCCTCGATCCCGGCGTCGCCCCCGGCGCTGAAGCCGTCGGCGAGCCGCAGCATCAACCGGAGCGGGATGCTGACGGCGTCCCGGACGGCGGTGTAGGTCTCCAGGGACGGGGTGAGCCCGTCGGCGGCCATGTCGGTGACCACCTCCAGGCGGTCCGCTCCCCCGACCTCCGCTGCGGCAGCGTCTTCCGCGCTGAGCGCGACCACCTCGAGAATTGGTCTAGACATGCGCAACAGAGTGCCATACGGCGGAAGGCGCTGGAAGACGGCACTCCCTCGGGACCACAATTGCCCGATGTCGACGACAGAGCCCCCACCCGCGTCCGGCCGACCGGGCGACGGAACGGCCCGACGACCGGCCGACGGAACGGCCCGGGAGCCCGCTGAAACCGCACGCCCGGCCCCGGGGGAAGCGGGGCCGGCCCCGGACGCCGCGCGCCCGGACCCCGGCCCGGCACCTTCCACTCCGGACACATCGCACCCGGACCCGGACCCGGGCACGGACACGGATCCGCACCCGGGCACGGGCACGGGCACGGCCCGTCCGGACCGGGACACGGCGCCCGCCGCCCGGGAGGCGGCACATCCGGAACTGCTCGACCGCTGGAACACGCTGCTGATCGAAGCCCGCGAAGGGGCCGACGGCCCCGACCCGGCGCCCTACGGCGAGGACCTGCTCGGCCGCTGGGCCGAACCCCACCGCCGCTACCACGGCACGGCACACCTGCGCACCGTGCTGGACCGCATCGAGGAACTCGCCGCGCAGCTTCCCCCGGAGGGGGAGGCCGGTCCCGGAACCGGCACACGTGCCGACGCGGGCCCCGACCTCGCCGCCGTGCGGCTGGCCGCGTGGTTCCACGACGCCGTCTACCGGCCCGACCGCAGCGAGAACGAGGAGCGCAGCGCCCGCCTGGCCGAACGCGCGCTGCCCGAGGCCGGGGTGCCGACGGCCCGCACCGCCGAGGTCGCCCGCCTCGTCCGCCTCACGGTCACCCATGACCCCGCCGGGGACGACCTCGACGGGGAACTGCTCTGCGACGCGGACCTCGCCGTCCTGGCGGGCACCCCCGAGCAGTACGCGCACTACGCCGCCGAGATCCGCCAGGAGTACGCCTTCGTCCCCGACGCCGCCTTCCGCGAGGGCCGCGCCGCCGTCCTGCGCCAACTCCTCGGCCTGCCCCACCTCTTCCGCACCGGCTACGCGCGCGACCGCTGGGAGCCCGCAGCCCGGCACAATCTGACGACGGAACTGGAACTGCTGGAGGCGTGACACGGGGAAGTCCCGACATCCCCGACCCACACCGCTACGAGGAGGAGCGCACTCTTGGAAGCGAAGGAAGAGCAGACGGAGACGGTCTGCAGGGTCTGCGGATTCGACGGCCAGGTCGTCTGGGAGGGCGGCTGGCCGACGGAGTGCATCTGCCCCTGCTGCGGCAACGAGTCCGACATCAGTGACAGCAGTGTCACCGGAGTGCGCGTCTACCGCGGGTACTGGGTGGGCAACGGCGCCCCCTGGCACGACGGGCTGGAGGAGCGCAGGCGGCGGGCCGCCGGCTGGGACCTGCTGAGGCAGCTGGCGAACATCCCGCCGCAGTGGCGCTGAACCGGCGGCCCGCCACGGCCCGCCCGAACACCGACCGGGACCGAGACCCGGACCGAGACCGGGACCGGGACCGAGACCGAGACCGAGACCGGGAACGGGACCGGGAACGGGACCGGGACCGGGACCGAGGCCGGGACCGGGCTCGGGGCCTGTTCCCACTCCCGCTCCGGCTCCGGAATGCGCAGGTGCGGCGGCAGGGTTGAAGGTGTCATGCCTGACGATCTCGTAGGGGGCCGTCCCTCCGCCGCCCGTGTCCCGCCGGCCGTCCATGTGCTGGGCCTGTCCGTCTTCGCGCTCGGGACCTCCGAGTTCATGCTCTCCGGCATCCTGCAACCGCTGGCCCGGGATCTGGATGTGTCGATCCCCCAGGCCGGACTGCTGGTGTCGGCGTTCGCGGTGGGCATGGTCGTGGGCGCACCGGTGCTGGCGGCGGCGACGTTGAAGCTGCCGCGGCGGACGACGCTGGTCGCGCTGCTGGCCGCCTTCATGCTGGGGCAGGTCGCCGGCGCGCTCGCGCCCGGCTACGAGGTGCTGTTCGCCTCCCGAGTGGTCAGCGCGCTCGCCTGCGCCGGGTTCTGGGCGGTCGGCGCAGCGGTCGCGGTCTCACTGGTGCCGGAGAACGCCCGGGCCCGGGCCATGGCGATCATGGTGGGCGGGCTGAGCGTCGCCAACATCGCGGGCGTACCGGCCGGATCGTTCCTCGGCCAGCAGGCGGGCTGGCGCTCCGCGTTCTGGGCGGTGGCCGCGCTCTCGGCGGTCGCACTGGTCGGGGTGCTCGCGTTGGTGCCCCGCACCCCGGTGCCGACCGGCGCGGAAGCCCCCGATCTCCGGCGGGAGCTGCGGATCTACCGGGACAAGCAGGTCTGGCTGGCGCTGCTGACCATCGCGCTGAACGCGGGCGCCGTCTTCGCCGTCTTCTCCTATCTGGCGCCGCTGCTCACCGACGTCGCCGGGCTGCCGGAGAGCTGGGTGCCCAGTGTGCTCGCACTGTTCGGGCTCGGCGGTCTGATCGGCACGATCATCGGCGGGCGGATCGCGGACGCGCACCTGTTCGGCACGATGTACGGCGGCATCGCGGCGTCGACCGCCGTGCTCGCGTTGCTGGCGCTGCTGGCCGAGTACCGCTGGGCCGTGGTCGGGCTGGCCCTGCTGCTCGGCGTCACCGCGTTCACGACGGCGCCCGCGCTGAACGCCCGGATGTTCAACGCCGCCGACGCGGCGCCCACGCTGGCCGGGGCCACGACGACGGCCTCGTTCAACATCGGCAACACGCTCGGACCCTGGCTCGGGGGCCTGGCCATCTCGGCGGGCTGGGGGTACCCGGCCGTGGCCTGGGTCGGCGCGGCCCTGGCGGCGGTCGCGGTGCTCGCGACGGCCGTCTCCGCGCGGGTGCACGCCCGCTCGCGCGTGGTCGCCGCGTCGTATCCGCGGGTGGAGAAGGAGCAGGCTCGGGCATAGAGGCCCGGTAAGCACGGCGGACGGCAGGCACAGCCGCGGGAGCACGAACGCGGGCCCGCCCGGCTCGGACTGTCCCGGAGCCGGCTTCGGCCCGGTCCCGGCTCCGGCCCCGCTTTCGGTCCAGCGTCAGCACGCGCAGACCGGCCCCGCGAAGCGGCTCGCAGACCGGCCGCGCAGAGCAGCCGCGCAGACCGGCCGCGCGGGTCAGCGCTTGCGGCGCCGGAGGCCTGCGGCGGTGAGCCGCTGCAGCAGTTCCTTGGAGCCGACCGGGACGGCTCCGGCGGCCACCGCGGTCTCGTACAGCGTCGAGGGCACGTCGTAGTGGTCGCGGTCGAAGGCGCGCGGCGGGCATCCGAGGCCCGCCGCGAACGCGTGCAGTTCCTCGTACGAGAGATCGCTGACCACGTGCGACCACATCCGGCCGTGCCCTGGCCAGATCGGCGGGTCGATGTAGACGGTCACCGGCAGGGCCCCGCGCCCACGCCCGCGTCCGGGCCCACGCCCGCGTCCGGGTCCACGCCCGGGTCCGGGTCCGGGTCCGCGCTCACAGCTTGCTGCCCAGCGAGCCCACCCGGGCCACCACCGTGGACGTGGCGGCGCACACCCAGTGCGGCTCCTCGCCCAGTTCGGGTTCGACGTCGAGCGCGTGCGGATCGGAGCCGACGCACACCGGGCAGACGGGCCAGCGCCCGTACCGTTCGAGCAGCGCGTCCTGCACGTCCTGGGCCACCAGGCCGTCCACGAACGCCGCGCCCTCCGGCCACTCGCCGACCCACCACCGGCGGTGCGAGACCGCCTCCTCGACCAGCGAGACGATGTCGGCGTGCGCGACGTCGCTCGCCTCCAGGTCGGCGAGGATCAGCGCGCGGGCCGCGTGCAGCGACCGTTCCAGCGGGTCCTGGCGGCGGTCGCCCGGCGGGGGCTCCTCGCGGGGCGCGTCGCGGCGCTCCCGCTCACGGGGCGCATCGGGGGAAGCGCCACCGTGCGCTCCCTCTTCCGGGGGTCCCGAGTCGGATGCGGGTTCCTTCGGTTCCATACCTCCATTGCACCACTGCGCGCGCGGAGGGATCACACGTTCGTGCCGCGTCGAGCATTGACGGGGTGCCGCTATGAAAATATCTTCCGTCTGTGAGCAGTGACCTGAAGGAAAATTTCGCCTTTCGTCCGAGGCGCCGGCCGGCCGGGCCGGGCACCCAGCCCCCGGCCCCCCGGTCAGCGGGCGATGCCGACAGCAGTGTCCCCTCCCGACCAGCCAACCGCCCGGGACCCACGGCCCTCGCGGCCAAGGTCCGCACGATGGCGCCCTCGATGACCCGCTCCATGCAGCGGGTCGCCGAGGCCGTCGCCCACGACCCGGCGGGGTGCGCCCAGCTCACCGTCACCGGGCTGGCCGAGCGCACCGGCACCAGCGAGGCCACCGTCGTCCGCACCTCCCGGCTGTTGGGCTACCCCGGCTACCGCGACCTGCGCCTCGCCCTCGCGGGGCTCGCGGCGCAGCAGGAGTCCGGCGCGGCCCCCGCCGTCACCGCGGACATCGCCGTCGACGATCCGATCGCCGACGTCGTCGCCAAGCTGGCGCTCGACGAACAGCAGACCCTCGCCGACACCGCGGCGGCGCTGGACGTCGCGCAGGTCGACGCGGCGGTCGCGGCGATGGCGGCGGCCCGGCGGATCGACGTGTACGGCGTCGGCGCCTCGGGGCTGGTCAGCCAGGACCTGGCACAGAAGCTGCTGCGCATCGGGATGGTGGCGCACAGCCATGTCGACCCCCATCTGGCCGTCACCAACGCCGTGCAGATGCGGGCGGGCGACGTCGCGCTGGCCATCACCCATTCGGGGCGGACGGTGGACGTCATCGAGCCGCTGCGGGTCGCCTTCGACCAGGGGGCGACGACCATCGCGATCACCGGCCGGCCGGACGGCGAGGTGGCCCAGTACGCCGACCACGTACTGACCACCTCGACGGCCCGCGAGAGTGAGCTGCGCCCGGCGGCGATGTCCAGCAGGACGAGCCAGCTCCTCGTCGTGGACTGCCTGTTCATAGGGGTCGCGCAGCGTACGTACGAGACGGCGGCGCCCGCGCTCTCCGCCTCCTACGAAGCGCTGGCGCACCGCCACTCCCCCAGGCAGCGCACCCGCTGACGCCCCCGGTCGGCCGGACCCGGCCGACCGGTCCGCGGGCCCCACGGCACGCCCGCCGCGCAGCACCGTTCCGGCTGCGCACCACCGGGCCCGCACCGTCGGCAGCCCGCTGCCGACGGCACCAGCCGACCGCCGACCAGCGGACCCACCGGCCGCACCCACCGCTCCGCGGCCGTCCGGGCCCGCCGCCCCGAGCCACAGAAAGCCGCTCCCCGATGACCACCTCGCAGTCACAGACCGCCGCGTCCAGGACCGGCGACCCGAACCGCACCACCGGCACGGCCGGCTCCGTCCCTCCGGCGGGCTCCGGCACCGGCCGCTCGCACCACGACGAGCTGCGCCGGCAGTTGGGCACCCTCACCACCGAGGCGTTCCGCAGCGAACTGGCGGAGATCGACCAGCTGCCCACGCTGGAGATCGCCAAGATCATGAACGACGAGGACAGCACCGTCCCCACCGCCGTCGCGGCGCAGCTGCCCGTGATCGCCGAGGCGATCGACGGCATCGCCGAGCGGATGGCGCGCGGCGGCCGCCTCCTCTACGCGGGCGCCGGTACGGCCGGGCGCATGGGGGTGCTGGACGCCAGTGAGTGCCCGCCGACCTTCAACACGGCTCCGGGGCAGGTCACCGGAGTGATCGCGGGTGGTCCCGGCGCGCTGGTGAACTCGGTCGAGGGCGCCGAGGACAGCGCCGAGGCGGCGGCGGACGAGCTGGCGGCGCTGAAGGTGACGGCGGACGACACCGTGGTCGGGATCTCCGCCTCCGGTCGCACGCCCTTCGCCGTCGGCGCCGTCGAGTACGCGCGCTCCCGCGGAGCGCTCACCGTCGGGCTGGCCTGCAACGCGGACTCGGCACTCGGCGCGGCCGCCGAGCACGGTATCGAGGTCGTCGTCGGGCCCGAACTGCTGACCGGTTCCACCCGGCTCAAGGCCGGTACGGCACAGAAGCTCGTACTCAACATGCTCTCCACCCTCACCATGATCCGGCTCGGCAAGACCTACGGAAACCTGATGGTGGACCTGCGCGCCTCGAACGAGAAGCTGCGCGCACGCTCGCGGCGCATCGTCGAGCTGGCGACCGGAGCGCCGGACGAGGAGATCGAGGCAGCGCTGACGGCCACCGACGGCGAGGTCAAGGCGGCGATCCTCACCATCCTCGGCGGCGTCCCGGCCCCGGCAGCGGAACGGCTGCTCCGCACCTCGCACGGACATCTGCGCGCCGCGCTCCGGTCCGCCGCCGCTGGACACGACGACGGGGACCGGGCCGACGACGGGACCCGGACCGACAACGGCGCCAGCAACGGCAACGGCACCGGAAGCCCCACCGGCGCAACCCCCGACCCCGGCACGCACACGGGGTAGCGGCGCGCCCCGGGCCGCCGCCCCCGATCCGCACCACACCGACCGAACGATCACCGACCGAACGATCAGAGAACCACTCGACCGAACGACCATGGCACCACTCGAAGAAGAGCGACCGCACCATGAGCACACACAGCACCCGCAGCACCCCTGAGGACAATCCCGGCAGACAGCTCGCCGAGGCGATCCTCCCCCTGGTGGGAGGCGCCGCGAACGTCACCTCCGTCAGCCACTGCATGACCCGGATGCGGCTCGGCCTGGCCGACCGCTCCCTCGTCCAGGACGGGCCCCTCAGGGCGCTCCCGGGCGTGCTGGGCGTAGTGGAGGACGACACGTACCAGATCGTGCTGGGCCCGGGCAAAGTCGCCCGGATCACGCCCGAGTTCGAGGCACTCGTGCAGGCGGCACAGGACCGGGCGGCGGCCCCGGAACCCGCCTCGTCGGGCGCCGGCAGAACGGCCGCCGACCTGGCGGCCGAGGGCGCCGCGCTCCGCGCCGCGCGCAAGGAGAAGAACGCGACGCCGGTGAAGCTGATGCTGCGGCGTATCGCCAACATCTTCGTCCCGCTCATCCCGGCGCTGATCGGCTGCGGCATCGTCGCCGGCCTCAACGGGCTGTTCACCAACGCGGGCTGGCTCCCGGCGCTCACCCCCGCACTGGCGGCGATCGCCAGCGGCTTCATGTCGCTGATCGCCGTGTTCGTCGGGCTGAACACCGCGCGGGAGTTCGGCGGGACACCGGTACTGGGCGGTGCCGCCGCGGCCGTCATCGTCTTCCCCGGGGTGGCGGACGTCTCGGCGTTCGGCCAGGAGCTGGCCCCGGGCCAGGGCGGCGTGCTGGGCGCGCTGTTCGCGGCGCTGCTGGCGGTGTACGTGGAGAAGGGCTGCCGCCGCTTCGTGCCGTCCGCCGTCGACGTGCTGGTCACGCCGACGGTGACGGTGCTGGTCGCAGGACTCGTCACGCTGTTCGGGCTGATGTACGTGTGCGGCGAGATCGCCACCGGGATCGGGCATCTGGCCGACTGGCTGCTCCAGCACGGCGGAGCCGTCGCCGGATTCGTACTGGGCGGACTGTTCCTGCCGCTGGTGATGCTGGGCCTGCACCAGGCGCTCATCCCCATCCATACGACGCTGATCGAGCAGAGCGGCTACACCGTGCTGCTGCCCATCCTCGCGATGGCGGGCGCCGGGCAGGTCGGCGCCGCGATCGCCATCTACCTGCGGCTGCACCGCAACACCTCGATCCGCAGCACCATCCGCTCGGCCCTCCCCGCGGGGTTCCTGGGCGTGGGGGAACCGCTGATCTACGGGGTCTCGCTGCCGCTGGGCCGCCCCTTCATCACGGCGTGCGTGGGCGGGGCCTTCGGAGGCGGGGTGGTGGGCCTCTTCTACCAGTTGGGCACCTCGGTCGGCTCCACCGCGATCGGCCCCTCCGGCTGGGCGCTCTTCCCCCTCCTCAAGGGCAACCACAGCCTGGGCGGCATCGCCCTGATCTACGCGCTCGGGCTGGCCGCCGGCTATCTGGTCGGCTTCATGGCCACCTACTTCTTCGGGTTCAGCAAGCAGATGCTGACCGAGCTGAACGCGCCCGCGGAGGGCGAGGCGCCCGTCGCCGAGGGCGGGCACTCGCCCGAACCGCCGCCGTCCGGCGCCCCCGCCCCCGGCCCGGACCCGGGGCCGGACCCGGGTCCGGCCCCCGCACCCGCGGGAGGCGGCGGCTCACTCGTCTGACGGGATCCCGGACCGCGCCCGCCGTCGCGGGACCCCGCGCGCGGAGGCGGGGGACGCAGCGCCGTCCCCCGCCTCCGCGACGGCGGACGACGGACGACGGACACGCCCCGCAGCAACGCCGCTGCGGGGCGGGCGGAGCGTCACCTCATGTCCGGATCTCCCTTGATCAGGGCGAACGGCGCACCGGCCGGGTCCCTGAGCATCGCGAGGCGGCCCACGCCGGGTACGTCCGTCGGCGGGATCAGCACCTTCGCACCGCCGCCGGTCGCCCGCGCGCACGTCGCGTCGCAGTCCTCGGTGGCGAAGTAGGGGTGCCACTCCGAGGTCGACCCGGCGCTCAGGTTCTCCTGCGGGAGCTGCATGATCCCGCCCTGCCCGGTGTCGCCCTCCGTACCGCCACCGGGCGCCGAGACCACCGAGTAGACCAGGTCGTCACCCATCGACATGTCCTCGTAGGTCCACGAGAACACCGCCGTGTAGAAGCGCTTCGCCGCCGCCGAGTCCGTCGTGTACAGCTCCGTCCAGCACAGCGTCTCCGGCTCCATGAGCACTTCCAGACCACCGGTGTCCTTCGGCTCCCACACGGCGAAGTCGGCGCCGGTTGGATCCGTGAACTGCGCCAGCCGGCCTGCCGTGAACACGTCCATCGGCGCGACTCGTACGGCGCCGCCCGCCTCCTCCACCCGGGCCCGCACCGCGTCCGCGTCCCGAGTGTGGAAGTACGTCATCCACGCTGCGCTGTCGCCGTCCTCCATCAGCGGGCCGACCGCGGCGGCGGTCCTTCCGCCGCGCTGGAAGAAGCCGTATCCCCCGGCCTCCGGACCCGCCGACTGGAACTGCCAGTCGAAGACGCTGGTGTAGAAGGCGACGGCGGCGTCCACATCGGGCACGCCGAGGTCCAGCCAGTCGGGAGTGCCGGGAACGAAGTCGGTCGTCAGCATGCGGAACCTCCGAAGTACGAGGCGTGTGCTGGATCCGGGGCGCTGCACCCGGCGGCCCGGGCGCGCGGCCGCCACCCGCCGTCGGACCGTGCGGCCGCAGCGGCGGAACGCACCCGCTCCTCGCAGCCACCCACCGCCTCAGGATGGCAGCACTCCGGCCGACTCGCCCCTCGGGACGCCCCGCACCCCCGCTCCGACCACTACGTGACGGCCGCTCGCCGCTCCGGCCACCACGTCACCGCTGCTCCCGGCGCAGCAGCACCCGGCCCAGCCCGGCCTGCGCCACCACCAGCCCCCGCACCATCGGAACCGCTGTGAGCAGGAAGAACACACCGAGCGCCGTGTTGAAGGCGATGTCGGGCCCGCGCCCGTCCAGCCCGAAGGCCAGATCCATCACCCCGTCCTCGTCACCGCGGGGGATCGACCAGGACCACAGTCCGTAGGTGAGCCCGCCGACGCCGCCCACCAGCCAGGTCAGCGTGACCGAGAAGGTCGCCACCCGCACCGGGAAGGCCAGCAGCGCGTGCACCAGATCCCGCCACGCCTGCGGGTCCGCCACCCCCTTCCACCGGCTGCCCCCGCCCCCGGCGCCCTCGGCCGCCGCGCCGCCCGGACGAGCGAGGAGCGGACGGCCGGTGACGGCGGCGATCTGCTCCGCCTCCACCCGGGCCAGAAAGCGGGCCATGGACAGCGTCCCGGCCAGCACCGGCAGACCGACGACGAGGATGAGCGTCGAGACGCCGAGCGCGAACCCGGTCACCATCAGCACGAAGGCGGCGATGCCCAGCGGCAGCCCGGAGAGCAGATAGCCCACCTCCCTGCCGAAACGTCCCCGCCGCCGGGGGAAGGAGTCCGGGCCCTGCTGCGCCTGCGTTGTCATCGTCGCCATGGATCCACTGTCGCCGGGCGGCGGAGCCGATCCCATACCGCTGGAGCCCGGATCCGGGGTGGTGCTGGCTACACCCCGGACCGGGCGGAGCCGGGCCGGCGGAGGGGCGATCGGCGTCCCCGACCACCCCTCCGGCCACCATTTCGCGGCCTGACGATCACCCCCGCCGCGTGGCCTTCCGCCTGGCCTTTCGTCCGGGCTTTCGTCGGGCTTTCGTCCGGGCTGCTTCGCCGAGCGCTTCGCTCAGCGGACGGTCACGGTCACCGGGGCGGAGGGCAGACCGGCGACCACCGTCCGGATCCGGTTCACCCCCCTGATACCGAGCTTGACGCGCATCGAGTAGTCCAGTGACCGGTTGACGACCGACGTGGCAGGCAGCGTCTTCCACGCGCCGTGCTGCATCTGCTGGAGACGCACGGTCGTCCCCGCCTTGATTCCGATCACCTTTCCGCGCAGCCGGAACTCCTCCCACTGCCGCACCTGTTCCCGGTCGGCAGTCACGGTGTTGGTCCTGACCGCCGCCGAGGGACTGCCGGGCCTGATCGGCGCCGTGCTCGCCGTCGCACTCCCGGTTCCGGGCCCGGCTCCGTTCTCGTTCCCCCCGTTACCGGTCCCGGGGCCGGTCGCGGCAGCGGTCGCGGCAGCCGCACCGATCAGGCCCACGGCCAGGACACCGGCAACGGCGGGACGGAGGCGGAATGTTGCGCTCATCGTATGCGGCCTCTTCTCGTGAGAGCGATGTCGTCCACCCGCAACAGCGGTGCAGTGGCGGGCAATTCAGGCATCCCCACCCGATGAGCCGAATACTCCACAGAACAGACGAGCGGACACACAAGGGAGCGGGCGGGTGGGAGGTGTGCTCTCCCACCCGCCCGCTCCGTGGCGCGCTGCCGGGGTGTGGCGGTGGCGTTGCGTTCGTGTCCGTCAGTAGGCGGAGTCGACGTTGTCCATGCTGCCGTAGCGGTCGGCGGCGTAGTTGCAGGCGGCGACGATGTTGGCGACGGGGTCGGTGAGGTCGTCGGGGGTGCCCTTGACGTGGTACTGGTCGAAGGTGGGCTGGATGACCTGGAGGAGTCCCTTGGAGGGGATGCCCTTCTGGGCGTTGATGTCCCAGTCGTTGACGGCGTTCGGGTCGCCGGCGGATTCGCGGATGATGTTGCGCTTGATGCCGTCGTAGCTGCCGGGGATGTCGTGCTTGGCCATGACGGCGCGGGCCTCGCGGATCCAGCCGTCCAGGTTGTCGGCGTACTTGGCCTTCGCCTTGCTCTTGCCGCTGTCCTTGCCGCTGTCCTTGGCCGTCTTGGCGGTCTTGGCCGTCTTGGCGGTCTTGGCGGCGTGGTCGGCCTGGGTGGTCAGGTGCTGGGCGGTGGTGGCGGCCTGGTGGGAGGCCGGGGAGGCGGCGTCGGGGGCGGCGGCGTGGGCGGTGCCGGTCAGGGCGGTGGCGGCGATACCGGCCGCGCCCAGGGCGGTCAGGCCGCTGACGGCCAGCCGGCGGGTGGGGCGGACGGTACTCAGAGCGGTGAGGGTGGTGCGCATGGGGGCAGGAACCTTTCGCGGGGGGACGTGGCGCCGCACCCGGCACGGGGGCTGCCGGTGGTCTGGTTGCGGCGTGGGGCCCACCGTGCGGGAGGCACCCCCCACCCCGGCAACCATGTGACCTACGACCCGGTTTAGTCCCCCGCGCCCGCCCGGGCCTCCCGTCCCCACACTCATCCCGAACCAGGCATTTCGGACATACGATTCTGGTTCGTACGTGACGTGGACCCTATGGGCGGCCTCACACCACCCACCCGTCCGCATCACCGAGGGTAAGGGCGTTCTTCGCGACGGTGAGGGACTCCTCGGAGGGGCCCTGGCCAGGGTTCTCGGTGGCGAGGGCCTGGTTGAGCGCGACGAAGGGGCGCATGCGCTCCTCGTACCGGAGCAGCGCGTCGGCCACCGACGCGGGGGACGCGCCCAGCTCGCGGGCGAGGACGTACGCACCGACCAGGGCGAGGCTGGTGCCCTGGCCGGAGAGCGGCGAGGGACAGTACCCGGCGTCGCCGACCAGCGCGACGCGGCCCCTCGTCCAGTGGTCCATGCGGACCTGCGCCATGGGCGCGAAGTAGAAGTCGGGGGCCGTGCGCATCGCGTCCAGCAGGGTGCCGGTGTCCCCGCCGAGAGCGGCCGTGTTCGCGGCCAGCAGCGCCTTCTGCTGCTCGGGATCGCGGTGGTCGTAGTCGAGCGGCGGCGACATGAAGCCGAGCGTGGCGCGCAACTCGGTGTTCCCGCGGACGGGGCCCGCACCCCGCGGCCGGGCCGGCGCCCGAGGACTGGCGGGCCCGGCTGGAGCTGGGCGCCCGGGCCCTGTGGCGCGTGCACCGGGACCATCCCTGGCTGGCCCAGATCGGTCCGCTCACCCGTCCGCTGCTGCTGCCCAACCTGCTGACGTACTCGGAGTGGATGCTCGGCGCCCTGGACGGCTGCGGCCTTGCCCCGGCGACCGCACTCGACCTGAACGCCCTGCTCTACAGCCATGTCCTGGGGCTGGCCATCCAGCGCGAGCGGGAGACCGCCGCCGAGAGCAGCACCGGTCTGACGGAGGACGATTGGATGGCGCAGCAGGCCGCCACCCTCGCGTCGCTGACGGCCTCCGGGGCCTATCCGACGTTCGCGCGCCTCCTCGACTCGCTCGGGGACGACGGCTACGACCTGCGTCTGGACGGGCTCTTCGAGACCGGGCTCGCCGCCATGCTCGACGGCGTGTCCCGGCTCGTCGAGGGGCGGTAATCCGTTCGCGCCCGCTTCCGGGCTTGGGCACCCTTGGTCCATGGAAGCCGACATCTGGCCGCTGTACGGGCTGCGTCTGGCAACTCCGCGCCTGGAGCTGCGCCTTCCCGACGACCGGACCCTCGCCGAGCTGGCGCGGGTCGCCTCCGGGGGTGTACACGACGACTCCGAGATGCCCTTCAGCGTCCCGTGGACCGCCGTACCCCCCGCCGACCGCGCCCGCGGCTGCTTCCAGCACGTTCTGGGCACCATCGCGGGCTGGCGGCCGGAAGAGTGGACGCTGAGCCTCGCCGTCCTGCACGACGGCCGGGTGATCGGACGACAGGATCTGAGCGGCACCGACTTCGCCGTCGTACGGGAGACGCAGACCGGCTCCTGGCTGGGCACCGAGCACCAGGGCCGGGGTTTCGGCACCGAGATGCGCGCCGCTGCACTGCATCTGGCGTTCGACGGGCTCGGAGCGCGCAGCAGCGTCTCGGCCGCGATGACGGACAACCCGCGCTCACGGCGGGTTTCGGAGAAACTGGGCTACCGGCCGGACGGCCTGCTGACCGAGTCCGTACTGGGGCGGGCCCGCACTCTCGAACGGCTCCGGCTCCAGCGGGCCGACTGGGAGGCGCACCGCGCGGTTCCGGTGGAGACCGCGGGACTCGGAGCCGCCGCTCTGGCACTCTTCGGGCTCCGCGCACCGGACCCCGCGCCGGTCGCGGAAGCAGCAGCACCGGACTGACGAACCCGAGCGAGAGGACCGCGTCATGACCACGCCGAGCAAGGGCCACACGATCACCGTCGAGGAGAGCACCGAACGCGTGCGCGTCGTCACCCGCGACGGCCGGGTACTGGCGGAGAGCAGCCGACCGCTGCTGCTGCGCGAGACCGGCTACCCGGTGCGGTACTACCTGCCGCCCGAGGACGTCCGCACCGACCTGCTCGCACCGTCCGACACCCGCACCCGCTGCCCCTTCAAGGGCACCGCCGCGTACTGGTCGCTGGCCGACGGTACGGCCCAGGACGTCGCCTGGTCCTACCCCGAACCCCACGACCAGGTGGCGGCCATCGAAAAGCACCTCTGCTTCCCGGACGTCCAGGTCAGCTGACGGCCGCAGGAGCCGATGCCGGCTGAGAGCCGGAACCCGGAGCCGACGCCGGGCCGGACAAGCCGGAAGGGGGGGGGGGGGGGGGGGGGGGGGGGGGGGCCGGCCGCGCGCCCCCCGGGGGGGGGGCCGGGGGGGGGGGGGGGGGGGGCGGGGCGGGCGCCGGGCCCAGACCGCCGCCCCCGCGCCGCCCCCG